>NZ_JBEPBI010000051.1:0-47841 GCF_040299045.1 Streptomyces sp. NPDC001027 | reverse complement strand
GGGGGGGGGGGGGGGGGGGGGGGCGCCCGCGCGCCCCCGGGGGGGGGGGCGCCCGCCCCCCCCCCGCCCCCCCACCACCGCAGATCCTCGGTCTCACCCGAGTCGGGTTCCGAGGTGCGGGAGGGATCCGGTCAGTCCGTCCCCCACCGCGTCAGTGCGCTCGCCGGTGTCGCTCTCAGGTGAGGGTGATCGAGGTGGCGACGGAGGCGCTGATGGCGGTGCCGATGGAGACGCCGGTCCAGAAGCCGGGGGCCTCGAGGGTCTCGAGCTCCTGCATCTCCAGCTCGACGAGCTCGGCGTTGTCGATGGCGCCCAGGTTCTCAGCCATGGTGATGTCCTCTCAGAGGTGTTCTACGGGTTGGTGTGAGTGGTGCGGGTGGTGCGGGTGATGCGGCTCAGGTGAGGGTGACGGAGACGCCGACCGAGACGCCGACCGAGAAGGCGGTGCTGATGGTGCCCCAGCCCGGCGCCTCCAGCGCCTCCAGCTCCTGCATCTCCAGCTCGACCAGGTCGGCGTTGTCGAAGTTCTCGACGGTGCCCGGGTTCTCGTTCATGTCGGTTGCCTCTCTCGGTGGTGCGACGGGTGTCGGTGCGGTGCGGAAAGGAACGGGACGGAAGGGTCCGGAACGGATCAGGTCAGCGTGATCGAGACACCGACCGAGACACCGGCGGAGAAGACGGCGCTGATGGTGCCCCAGCCCGGCGCCTCCAGCGCCTCCAGCTCCTGCATCTCCAGCTCGACCAGGTCGGCGTTGTCGAAGCTCTCGACGGTGCCCGGGTTCTCGCTCATGTCAGTGGCCTCTCTCGGCTGTTGCGGCGGATGTGGTGCGTGCTGACCCGGGGGTTCCGGGGTTCCCCCGGCTGCCACGCGGCCTTACGCGGCCGGGCGGCAGCCGTCGGGGGGTGTCCTGCCGTGCGCGGGGCACGGCACGGTGGACCGGACGGCCGGAGCCGGCTCGATCAGGTGAGGCTCCAGGCGACGGAGACGATCGAGATGCCGACGCTGACGCCGACGCTCGTGGCCCAGCCCGGGGCCTGCACGGCCTCGAGCTCCTGCATCTCCAGCTCGGTGCCGAGCTCCTGCAGCTCCTGCTCGACCAGCGTGTGCTTCGTCATGACGTTCTCCTCGTGTTCGGTGCGTCCCGGCTTCTCCGGGGCGCTGTCCGGTGCGGGTGGTGCGGGTGGTGCGGGTGGTGCGGGTGGTGCTGTGCTCCTCCCGGTCGGCGCTCAGGCCGCCGGGAGGGGTTCGGGGGAGCCGGCCGGGAAGGCGGTCGGCTCGGTGGCCTCGGCGAGGAGCGCGACGACGTCGTCGGCGCTCAACCCGGCGAGGGTGGGCAGTCCCGCGCCCCAGGCGCGCACGCTGCGCAGCGCGACGTGGTGGCGCAGGTGCGGGGCGAGGTGCACGGTGCGGTCGATCCGCCAGCGGTGCATCAGCTGTTCGAGGCCGTCGTCGGGCCGCGGCGCGAGCCACGGGGCCCGCTGCCCGAGGCGCTCCCACAGGCGGTGGACGCGGTCGGCGCTGCCGAACCGGGCGTCTCCGCGCAGGGCCTGCCGCCACACGACCGGCCACAGGGCGGCGACCGCGCGCATCTTGGCCAGGCCCAGCGTGGTGGAGAGCTCGTTGGCGAGGGCCCAGCACTTCACCGCGTAGGGGCTGCGGCCGACGTTGATGGCTCCGCGCTGGCTCTCGGCGCTGAGCCGGGCGACCCGCAGCCGCTCCGGCGCGGGGGCCGGCCGGCCGGCGGCGAGACGCCGGGCCAGTTCGTCACCGGCCGTCAGCAGCTCTCCCGCCAACTCCTCTACGGCGGCGTCCTGTTCCGGAAGGTCGAGGGTGTCGCTGCTGTACGGGATGACGGTCCTGAAGATCGCTTCGAGGACGCCGTCCAGGACGAGCGGCCCCGGAAGGGTCTCGGTGGCCTCGGGCACCCTGAGTGCGGCGAGGGGGCGCAGGCACTCCCCCATCGCGATGCGTTTGCCGTCCCCGTGCGGGAAGCAGGCCACGGGCCCCGCCTCGCTGCCGGTGCCCAGGGTGGTGGGGACGGCGAGGACCTCGGCGTGCTCCCCTTCCGAGAGCGGGAGCGCCACGAGTCCGCTGCGCTGCGCGGAGGTCAGGTAGCGCAGGAGTCCGGGACGTCGGCCGACGGCGGCCGAGAGCTTCGCGAAGTCGAGAGTGCTGCCCCCGCCGACGCCGACGACCAGCTCACCGGGAGAGAACCGGGAGGCGTGGGCCTCCACGGCCCGCATCCCTCCGTCCGCCGGGGTGACCGCCACGGTGGGCGTGAACCCGGCGCGGACGATCTCGGCGGTGACGTTCCGGGTGACGGCGTGGGCGGCCACGGCCGGGTCGGCCAGGACGGTCACACCAGTGGGGCGCAGTTCCCGCAGCAGTCCGGGAATCCGGTCGTAGGCGTCGAGAGAGACGGGCATCGGGTCAGCTCCTCGCGGCCAGGGAGGTCGCCGGCAGCAGGCTGTCGAGGCCCTCCTCGACACAGGTCATGAGCTCGGCGACCTCGGCGCGGCCGTACGTCAGGGAGGGCACGAGCTGGATGCCGGAGGGACCGGGGTGGACGAGGGCGCCCGCGTGCCGGATCCGGGTGATGAGGTCGGCGACGTCCGTGCCGGCCAGGGGGCGGCCGTCGGGGTGCGTCAGATGCAGGGTGCGGAAGCAGCCGACGCCGGTGGCGTGCGTGGCGAGCGGATGCCGCTCGACCAGTTCCGCCAGCCCCTGTTCGAGCCAGGCGGCGACGTCGCGGCCCGCGTTCACCGCGTCGAGGCGCTCCATCTCGGCGATCGTCGCGCTGATCGCGGCGCAGGCGAGTGCGGTCGCGCCCTGCGTCTCGGCGTGGGCGAACACCGTGTCGTGCTCGACGAGGGCCCGGGTCACCCGGTGGGACATCACCAGGGCCGCGGCGGGGCAGGCCCCGTTGGTCAGGCCCTTGGACGTGACGAGCACGTCGGGCAGGCCGGGCCAGCTCTCGGAGGCGAAGTAGCTTCCGGTGCGGCCGAAGCCGGTGGCGACCTCGTCGGCGACCAGGAGGAAGCCGTGCTCGTCGCGCAGCCGGCCCAGTTCGGCCACGTACGTCTCGTCGAGCGGGACGGTGCCGGTGCCGACGACGGGTTCCACCACGACGGCGGCGACCTGGCCGCCGAGGGCGGTCATCAGCCGGCCCAGTTCGGCCGTGTCGTTCGGGGTGACGTGGCGGATCAGCCGCTGGTCCACTCCGTAGACCCGCTGGCCCAGGTCCTCGCCGGTCAGGGCGAAGCCGCCGAAGGTCAGTCCGTGGAAGCTGCCCCGCAGGGCGACCACCAGGTTGCGTCCGGGCCGGCCCTGCACGGCGTGGTAGATCCGCGCCAGCTTCATGACCGCGTCGTTGGCGACGCCGCCGCCGGTGGAGAAGAGCACCCGGGCGTAGTGGTCGGGCCCGCAGACCCGCAGCAGGTCTTCTGCGGCGCGACGGGCGTAGCTGTTCTCGAAGCGGAAGGCCCCGAGGTAGGAGGCGTGTGCGGCGGCTTCGGCGACGGCCTCGGCGATCCTTGCGTTGCCGTAGCCGAGGTTCACGTTCCACAGTCCGCTGTCGGCGTCGAGGGCGGTGCTGCCGTCCGCGAAGGTGACGCGGTGTCCGGCCGCGCCGACGGCGCAGAGGCTGTCGTCGCCGTGGCTGGAGGGCGGTATGAGGTAGGGCCAGAGCGCGGTCATCGGGAGGCTTCCGTGGTCAGGAGTGTCACGCGGTGACGCTCGTCGGGCGGCGAGAGGAGCCGGCGGGAGGCGACCGTCAGGCCGGACGCGGCGAGTTCCTCCTCGATGCGGGGACGGTCGAGGACGGCCACGCGGTCCGTGCAGACGGTGACGGGGCTGTCGTCCTGCGGCGGGTCGGCGGGGAACAGGGTGACGGTGCGGCTGTCGGCGCCGGCGGGCCAGTGCTCGTACAGCTCGTAGGCGTCGCCGCCGGCGCCGGTGACCCGGACGACCGTCTCGTCGGGTCCGTCGCCGTCGCCCCGTTCCAGGACGGTCAGCAGGAACCGGCCGCCTTCGGCCAGGTGCGCCAGGACGCTGCGGTACAGGCCCGCGCGGCCGTCCTCGTCCAGGAGCGAGAGCGAGGTGGTGCCGAGCAGGATGTGCGGGAAGCTGCGTCCCAGGTCGAAGCGGGACATGTCGCCCTGCACCACGGTGCAGCGGGCCCGCATCGACGCAGGGGCCCGGTCCAGCTGGGTCCTCAGCAGCGCCAGCATGTCGGTGGACAGGTCGAGGGCGGTGACCTCCCGGCCGGTGGCGAGCAGCGGCAGGGTGAAGCGTCCCGAGCCGGCCGCGAGGTCGAGCACGGGGCCGGGCGTCGTCCGCACGGCGGTCAGCAGGGCCCGGGTCTCCGGGTCGTCGTACGTGGCGAGGTCGTGGTAGACCGGCGCGCCGGCGGCGTCGTACAGGCCGCAGACGCGGACCCTGTCGCCGAGCTCCGCCGTCCGGCGGGCGGCGAGGACGCCTCCTTCGGCCGTCGTGAGGGGCATGGCCGGGGCGCTCATCGGGCGGCCGCCGGGACGCGCACCGGTACGGGGAGTTCCAGGCCGTGCGAGGCGAGCAGGGCTGCCAACTGTTCCACGTGGTCGGCGGGGACGCGGTCGCCCACCGCTCCGGAGGCGGCGAGCAGACACTCCAGGCTCCGGGCGGCCCGCCGGTCGACGGCGAACAGCCGGCTGCCGGCCACCACGTAGGAGTCCTCGTCCCCGTAGAGCACGATCGGCAGCGCGGGGTCCGCCAGGTCGTCGCCGCGCACGGCGAGCCCGGGCGTCAGCCGGTGACCGAACCCGGAGACCTTCAGTCCAAACGCTCCGCGTGCCATGAGGCTGCGCAGCGCGGCGACCGCCGCGAGGTAGCGGGCCAGGAACGGGCGGCTGCGCAGGGCTTCGGCCCGGGTCTGCGCCGGCAGTGCCGCGTCCAGCGCGGCGGCGCCGTTCCCGGCCCGGACGAAGCGCTCGGCGAGGACGTCGAGGCTGTCGTCGACCGTGCCGAGCACCGCTCCCGTGGGACTGGTGGACACCTGTCCGTCGCGGTCGGCGTACAGACGCAGGGCCGGTCCGTCCGCCGGGTCGTCGGCGCCGCTCAGGGCGGCCGGGTCGGCCAGCAGCACCGAGGAGGTGAGCAGGAACTCGGGGAACACGCCCTCCGTGAGCGCCCGGTCGGCGTCGGCGAGGAAGACCTCGAAGTCGTGTCGGTCGAAGACGCGGACGACGGTCGGCCCGAACACGGTCATGAAGGGGCTGGCGGCGTAGGCGTGGGTCTGCAGGAAGAAGTCCTGGCCGTTGGAGAACTCGTCGCCGGGCTCGGTGAGGCTGCCCTGGTAGCCGACGGCGGGGGCGAGGTCGCCGGCGCCGTCGTCGGGCGCCAGGAGGAGGGTGCGGGGGCCGACGAGTCCGGCGACGGTGACGGCGGGTATGTGCGCCGCGTCGGCCAGGACGAGCGTGCCGACGCCTGCGCCGGAGGGCTCTTCGAGCGGGGAGGCGGTGGCCCAGGAGATGAGGTGCTGCTTCAGACGCCCACGTTCAGTCATGTCCATGCCAGAGAATCCTTTGCTGGTCTGCTTCCCCCTCTGCCTCGGAGCAGCAGGGAATCGGGTGCGGCGACGCGGGGGCGCCGGTCATGAGCGACCGGGCGACGGCCGGCGGCGAACGCCTGTCGACGGAGCGGTCGGCCGACGGACGGCCGGCTGTGGGCAGCCGACGCCGAACGGCGGGTCGGCCGGGGCAGCCGACGGCGAGCGGTCGCTCAGTGCGGCGCCGACACGGCCCGCAGGATCGCCGACAGGTCCGCGAGCGACTCCTGGGCGCCGAAGAGCTTGCACACGGCGGTGGTGTTCAGGACGATCTCGTCCACCCCCACGTCCTCGTAGGCCCGCAGCGCCTTGACCGCCTGCGGCAGATCGCCGCCCGCGAACGCGCCGGTCTCCACGACGCCGCGCGCCACGTCCTCGAGCCGCCCGGAGCCCACGTCGACTCCCGCCCGGCCGAGCATGTCCAGGTAGTGCGGGGCCTGCATGTGCGCCGCGTTGCCGGCCAGCGCCAGCCGTTCGGGCCCGGCGCCCTCCCGCCCCTCCTTCTCCAGTCCCGTCGGGACCATGGCGACGACCCGGGGCAGTGACGTCCGCCCCGCTCGTTCGGCGCCCTCGGCCACCGCGGGCAGGATGACGTCCCGCAGATATCCGGGCGGCGTCAGCCAGGTGATCACCACGTCGGCCACCTCGCCCGCCAGCCGCGCCATCGCCGGCCTCAGCACTCCCAGACCCACGTCGACCCGGGGGGCCGCGACGGGAGCCAGCTGCCCGCGGAAGGTCAGCTGCGGACCGTCCATGACGACCGTCTCGCCGTCGAGCAGACGGCGCACCGCCGTCACGTACTGCCGCGCCGCCTGGAGCGGCTTCTCGTACGGCGCTCCGAGGATGTTCTCCTGGAAGGCCGTCGAACCCGGACCGAAGCCCGCGATCACCGGCTCCCCGGTGGCCAGCGCCACCGACCGCGCCTGCAGGGCCGCCTCGTACGGGTGGCGCAGCGGCATCAGCGTGACGCCGAAGCCGGTCGGGACCCGGAACCCGGCCCCGGCCAGACCGGTGAAGGTCTGATGAGGCTCCATCACCATCGCCTGTCCCTGCCAGAGACGGGTCGCCCCGGTCCACCGGACGAGTCCGGCGAAGGGGAGCGCCTGCTCCAGACGGCGGGGGACGCAGGGGAGGAGCACGGAGTAGTCGGTCATGGCTTCGGGTTCTCCTCGTCGAGTCGAGTCGGGTCGGGTCGGGTCGGCCTCGGCCGCGGACTACTGCCAGTCGTTGTTGTTCTTCGGCAGCGTCCCGCCGGGCAGCAGACCGCCGAGGATGTGGAGCAGCCCGCCGAGGCCGGCGGCGGACGCCGCCCCGTTCCCGGTCCCCTGCGCCGCCACGGTCCCCTGCGCCGCCACGGTCTCCGTCGCCGTCCGGCTCTGCGCCGGCTGCTCGGCGGCGGCGGCCGTTCCCTGGCCGGCCAGGGCGATCGTCACCGCGGTCAGAAGACCGGCGACGACGTGTCCACGACGACGGGACGACAGCGCGCTGCGGGACGTGGAACGGTTCACGGGATGTCTCCTCGGATGCTCGATGCGGCGTTCGTTGTGCGGTGTTCGTTCTGCGGTGTTCGTGCTTCCTTGCGAGAACGACTCTGCCGTCTGGCGGGGGGCGGAAGGAGGCCATCTGCGCGCAGCTTGCTGCACCCTCGGATTCCTCAAGCTGCAGCGGCTCTCCCGTCCCGCCGGACCCGCCCCCGGGCCGAGCGCGCATCCGATACGCAACCGGGGGGACGTCTGACGTCAACCCTTCGTTGACAGTCGAGTACGGGGGTCTGAGGATTCCAGGGACCGCGGTGTGATCGATCATCAAACAGGGGGAAAACATGGGCAATCTGCTCGCGTTCCTAGGAGTGAACGACGAGGAGGAGCGGTCATACCGCGCTCTGCTGCGTCACGACTCGTCGGCGTCCGCGGCCGGCTCCCAGGAGCCCGGTCGGGACGAGGCCGCGTCGTCGGAGCAGCCGGCCCTGGAACGGCTGGTCGCACTGGGGCTCGCCACCCGGAACACCCACGGTGCGATACGCCCGGTCCCGCCGCCCCGGGCCGTGGACGCCCTGATCGACGGCCGCCTGCGCCGGCTGCGGGAGGACCTGGAGGGCGAGGCCGCCCGGCACTCGGTCATCGAGTCCCTGTTCCGGGAGCGCCTGACCGCCGCTCCCTCGCCCCGCGCGGACACCGACGACCACAGCCGGATGATCACTCAGCTGCACGGGATCGAGGCGGTCCGGGAAGCCATCGACGAGCTGACCTTCTTCGCCCGGACCGAGGACCTGACCACGGAGCCGATGGGACGCCTCACCGAGGAGTCGATCGCCGTGTCGCACCCGATCAACATGCGGTTGCTGCGCCGCGGCGTGCGCATGCGCATGATCATGGGGTCCGCGATCCTGCAGCACGACACGACCCTCAGCTACATGCGTGACCTGGTCTCGCACGGAGCCGAGGTGCGGGTCTCCCACCACCCCATCGAGCGCGTGATCATCGTCGACCGGGCGGCCGCGCTGACCCCCATCGACCCCGCCCACACCGCGGTGGGAGCGCTGCTCGTGCGCGAGCCCGGCCTGGTGGCCACCCTGGTCACGCTCTTCGAGCGCATGTGGGCCGCCGCGGAGGAACTCCCCGGCGAGGACACGGACCTGCCGTCCGACATCGAACGCGAGATCCTCGTCATGCTCAGAGAAGCCGACAAGGACGAGACGGCGGCGCGTCGCCTCGGCGTGTCCGTGCGCACGTACCGCAAGCATCTTGCGGTCATCATGCGCCGGCTCGGCGCCGCCAACCGCGTGGAGGCCGCGCTCATCGCGCTCGAGAAGGGCTGGCTGAACTGAGGCCAGGAGCACCGTGAGCGGGAGCGCGGGGGCGCCGTGAGCGGGAGCGCCGGGACGGCGGGGCGTGGGGGCGCGCGGGGGCGTCCCGACGCCCCGGCGCCCGCTTCCTCAGCCCAGGCGGGTGAGCGCCTCGGCAGCGATGTTCTCGAAGACGGCCTGATCGGCGGCGAAGTCGGAGTCCGCGATCGGCCAGTGCACCACGATCTCGGTGAAGCCGAGCTCGCGGTGACGCCCCGCGAAGTCGACGAAGGCCTCCACGGACTCCAGCGGCCTGCCCCGGTCCGGCGTGAACCCGGTCAGCAGGATCCGGTCCAGCTCCGCCACGTCCCGCCCGACGTCGGCGCACGCCTTGCCGAGCTTGTCGAGCTGGCCCAGCAGAGCCGCGTCCGACTGCTCCGGGGTGCCCGACTCGTACAGCTTGGGGTCGCCCGTCGTCACCCACGCCTGCCCGTACCGGGCCGCCAGCTTCAGCCCGCGCGGCCCGGTCGCGGCCACCGCGAAGGGCAGCCGGGGCCGCTGGACGCAGCCGGGGATGTTGCGGGCCTCCTCGGCGGAGTAGTGGACGCCCCGGTGGCTCACCGCGTCCTCCGTCAGCAGCCGGTCGAGCAGCGGCAGGAACTCGCCGAAACGGTCCGCGCGTTCCCGCGGCGTCCACGCCTCCTGGCCCAGCACCTCGGCGTCGAAGCCGTTGCCGCCCGCGCCGATGCCCAGCGTGACCCGGCCGCCCGAGACGTCGTCGAGCGAGATCAGCTCCTTGGCCAGGGTCACCGGGTGGCGGAAGTTGGGTGACGTCACCAGGGTGCCCAGGCGCAGACGGTCCGTGGCCGTGGCGGCGGCGGTCAGGGTGGGCAGGGCCCCGAACCAGGGGCCGTCCCGGAAGGAACGCCAGGACAGGTGGTCGTAGGTGTACGCGGCGTGGAAGCCGAGCTCCTCGGCACGCCGCCACTTGGCCCGGCCTCCCTCGTGCCAACGGTCGACGGGCAGGATCACGGTACTCAGCCGCAGGTTCATACCCCCGAGCCTACGTCGGCTCCGCAGACGCCCCGCCCCGCCCCAGCAGCACCACAGCCGCCCGCCCGGTCAGGCCCGGGGACGCGACCGCGCCCACGCCCGGCATCGGACCGACCGCGCCCCACCGGCTCCGCAGGCCTGCCCGCCCTGCAGGCGCGCCCGTCCGCAGCCAGGCGGGCCCTCGCACGGTCGTGCGGGCATGTACGGGAGAATGGCCCGGTGACCTCAGCGACTCGACAGCCCGAGACCCCGGCCGCCGCCCTCCCGCCGCGGCTCATCGCCACCGATCTCGACGGCACACTGCTGCGCGACGACCAGTCCGTGTCCCCGCGCACGGTCGCCGCCCTCGCCGCGGCCGAGGAGGCGGGCATCGAGGTCTTCTTCGTCACCGGCCGCCCGGCCCGCTGGATGGACGTCGTCAGCGACCACGTCCACGGGCACGGCCTCGCGATCTGCGGAAACGGCGCCGCCGTGGTCGACCTGCACGGCGGCCCCGGCGCCCACCGGTTCGTCAAGGTGCGCGAGCTGG
The DNA here is from genome assembly GCF_040299045.1 of Streptomyces sp. NPDC001027. Classification (NCBI taxonomy): domain Bacteria; kingdom Bacillati; phylum Actinomycetota; class Actinomycetes; order Kitasatosporales; family Streptomycetaceae; genus Streptomyces; species Streptomyces sp. NPDC001027. The sequence continues at coordinate 37,889 of NZ_JBEPBI010000051.1, read as the reverse complement.
CACGTGACAACGCGCTGGACGCCGTCCGGCTGCTGCGCGAGGCCGCGCCCGGGACCATGTACGCCGTCGAGCAGACCTACGGCTTCTACCAGGAGCCGGAGTACCCCAAGATGCACATGGAGATCCCCGACCACCTCGCTCCGGCCGAACAGCTGCTCGCCCCGGACGCGCCGGGCGCCGATGAGCCGGTGCTGAAGATCCTCGCTTTCCATCCCACCCTCGACCCCGACGCCTTCCTCACCGTCGCCCGGCTGGCCATCGGCGACCGGGCCAACGTCACCCGCTCCAGCCCCAGCGCCCTGCTGGAGATCAGCGGCCCCGACGTCTCCAAGGCCAGCACGCTCGCCCTGTGCTGTGCGGAGCGCGGCATCTCCCACGAGGAGGTCGTCGCATTCGGGGACATGCCGAACGACGTCGAGATGCTCACCTGGGCCGGCCGGTCGTACGCGATGGGCAACGCCCACCCGGACGTCCTCGCTGCCGCCTCCGGGCACACCGTCGCCAACAACGAGGACGGGGTCGCGGTCGTCATCGAGCGGCTGCTCGCCGAGCGGGGCTAGCCCTCGCCGGCGGACACACGGACACGAACGGGCCGTCCGCACAGGCCGCCCGCACAGGCCGCGCCGTCCGCGCGGGCCGCTCGCGTCACAGCCGTCCGGTCACCGAGCCGCCGCCAGGAGTTCCGCGGCTTCCTCCCGCTCGGTCATGCGGCGCAGCGGGCCTGCCACGGCCGTCAGCTCCGCGTACCGGCCGCGTTGCACGACCCGCCCCTCGTCCAGGACGACCACCTCGTCGACCTCCTCGAGGCCGGCCAGCCGATGGGTGATGAGCAGGGTCGTACGGCCCGCGGTGGCGGCCAGCAGGTCATGGGTGAGCGCGTCGGCGGTCGGCAGGTCGAGATGCTCGGCGGGCTCGTCGAGCACCAGGACGGGGAAGTCGGCGAGCAGCGCCCGGGCCAGCGCCAGCCGCTGCCGTTGTCCGCCGGACAGGCGGGCTCCGTGCTCGCCCACCAGGGTGTCGAGCCCGTCGGGCAGGCCGTCGGCCCACTCCAGCAGCCGGGCCCGCGCCAGCGCGTCCCTCAGCTCCGCCTCGCTCGCCCCCTTGCGCGCCAGCAGCAGGTTCTCCCGGACCGAGCTGTCGAAGAGGTGCGCGTCCTGGGCGCACAGCCCGACGAACCGGCGCACGTCGTCGCCGTCCAGTGAGCGCGCGTCCACCCCGGCCAGCGTGTACGAGCCGGCGCCCGGGTCCAGGAACCGCAGCAGCACCTGCGCAAGCGTGGTCTTGCCTGAGCCGGACACTCCCACGACGGCGATCCGGCGCCCCGGTGTCAGCGTGAGGTCGACACCGGTGAGCGCGTCCCGGTCCTGCCCTGCGTGGCGGGCGGCCAGCCCTTGGACCACGAGCGGGAACGGCGACGCGGGCGCCCGGCAGGGCCGCTCCGGTTCACGCACCGGCTCGGGGGAGTCCAGCACCTCGAACACCCGCTCCGCGCTGCGGCGCACCCGCTGGCGGTATCGCACGGCCGCGGGCAGTCCGAGGACGGCCTCGAAGGCGGCCAGCGGCGTCAGCACCACCACCGCCATGGTCACGCCGGCCAGTCGCCCGTCCGCGACCGCCTCGGCGCCCACCAGTGCCGCGGCCGTGACGGTCAGCCCGGACACCAGCGCGGTCAGTCCGTCGCCGAGCGCGGTGGCGGTCGCGGTGCGTGCGGCGATCCGGGTGAGCACGGAGTCCGCCGCACGCACCCCGGCGGTGCGGGAGAGCAGGGCGCCTGCCACGGTCAGTTCGGCGGTGCCCGCGAGCAGGTCGGCGGTGCGGGCGGCCAGCGTGCCCCGGGCGGGGGCGAGCCGACGCTCCGCCCGGCGCGCCACCGCTCCGGTGACCAGCGGGACGCCCACCCCGGCCGTCAGCAGCCCGGCGGCGAGCACCGCACCGGCCTCGGGCAGCAGCCACGCCGTGAAGGCGACGGACCCCGTCGAGACGACGACAGCCGCGCCGACGGGCAGCAGCCAGCGCAGCCAGTAGTCCTGGAGGGCGTCCACGTCGGCGACGAGTCGCGACAGCAGATCGCCGCGACGCGTCGTGCGCAGCCCGGCGGGCGCGAGCCGCTCCAGCCGCCGGTAGACGGCGACCCGGGTGTCGGCCAGCATCCGCAGCACGGCGTCGTGCGACACGAGCCGCTCGGCGTAGCGGAACACCGCCCGTCCGATGCCGAAGGCGCGGGTCGCCGTCACAGCCACCATCAGGTACAGCACGGGCGGCTGCTGTGCGGCCCGTGAGATGAGCCAGCCGGAGGTGGCCATCAGGCCCACCGCGTTGCCGAGGGCGAGGCTCCCCAGCAGCAGCGCGAGGGAGAGCCGCCCGCGCCTCGCCCGGGCCATGGCACGGATCCGGGCGAGCACTCCGTCGCCGTCGTCATCGCCCTCCCCGTCGCCGCTCCCGTCGCCGTTCCTTGCGCCGTTCTTGTCGCGGTGCGGCTCGATCGCGCCCAGGTCGGGCGCGGCCTCCGGGCGTCCGCGCGCGATCTCCCCGGCCGCCGCGCCCGTCCCGGCTCCGAAGCCGATGCCAGTCCCGCTCCCGGCCCTGGTCCCGGTCCCGACCTCGGTGTCGATCCCGGTCCCGGTCCCGACCTCGGTGTCGGCCCCGGCCCCGGCCGGCTCCAGCCGCACCACGCGGTCCGCCACCGCGAGCAACGCCGGTCGGTGCACGACCAGCAGCACCGTCCGTCCGGCCGCGAGTCGCCGCACGGCTGCCACGATCCCCGCCTCGGTCTCCCCGTCGAGCGCGGCCGTCGGCTCGTCCAGCAGCAGCACAGGACGGTCCGCGAGGAACGCCCGGGCCAGCGCGAGCCGCTGACGCTGTCCGGCCGACAGTCCGGCGCCGTCCTCACCGAGCACGGCGCCGATCCCCGCAGGCAGGCCGTCGACGAACTCCAGCGCCCCCGCGTCCGCCAGCGCCCGTCGCACGTCCGCGTCGTCGGCGTCGGGACGCGCCAGCCGGACGTTCTCGGCGATCGTCCCCGCGAAGAGGTGCGGACGCTGGGGCACCCACGCGACCTGTGAGCGCCACTGCTCCAGGTCGGCCTCGGCCAGGTCGACCCCCCCTGCCAGCACCCGGCCCTCGGCCGGCCGAACGAAGCCCAGCAGCGTGTTCAGCAGGGTCGACTTGCCCGCACCGCTCGGCCCGACCAGCGCGACGGTCTCGCCGTGCCGGACGGCGAATGAGGCGCACGAGACGGCGTCGGCGGTCCGTCCGGGGTAGCGGACGGTCACCTCCTCGAAGGCCAGGCCGCCTCCGGCCACCGCGACCGTGCCCGGCTCCGGCACCGCCGTCTGCAGCACCTCGAAGATCTCCTCGGCGGCCGCGAGGCCCTCGGCCGCCGCGTGGTACTGCGCTCCGACCTGCCGCAGCGGCAGGTACGCCTCGGGGGCGAGCACGAGGATCACCAGCCCGACGTACAGGTCCATCTCGCCGTGCACGAGCCGCATGCCGATCGTCACGGCGACCAGGGCCACCGACAGCGTCGACAGCAACTCCAGCGCGAACGACGAGATGAAGGCGATCCGCAGCGTCCGCATGGTCGCCTGCCGGTACTCCCCGGTGATGCGACGGATCGACTCGGCCTGCGCCTTCGCCCGCCCGAACACCTTCAGCGTGGGCAGGCCGGCGACGACGTCCAGGAAGTGTCCCGACAGCCGGGACAGCAGCCGCCACTGACGGTCCATCCGCGACTGCGTGGCCCAGCCGATCAGCATCATGAAGACCGGGATCAGCGGCAGGGTCCCGACGATGATCGCGGCGGACACCCAGTCCTCGGTCACGATCCGCGCCAGCACCGCGACCGGCACGACCACCGCCAGACCGAGCTGCGGCAGATAGCGCGAGAAGTAGTCGTCGAGCGCGTCCACACCACGCGTGGCGAGAGCGACCAGAGAACCCGTGCGCTGGCCGGTGAGCCAGCCGGGCCCCAAGGCGGTGGCCCGCTCCAGCAGCCTGCCCCGCAGCTCGGACTTCACGGCGGCGCTGGCCCTGTGCGCGGCGAGTTCGGTGAGCCAGGCGACCAGCGCACGGCCGATGGCCACGACCGCCAACAGCACCAGCGGGGTGCGCAGTTCTGTGACCGTCATGCCGTGCTGGAAGGCTCCGACCACGGCCTCGGCGATCAGCATCGCCTGCGCGATGACCAGCGCCGCCCCCACAGCGCCCAGGCCGACGACCGCCACCAGGAACGCACGGGTGGCCCGGGCGTACCGCAGGAGACGCGGGTCGATCGGTTTCACGTGAAACACCCTCTTCTCAGCGGGTGTGTTTCACGTGAAACACACCCTCTCTCCCTCATAGGTGGTGTTTCACGTGAAACACCGCCTACTCCCGGGCTACGCCGGATTCAGTGCACCGGCTCGGCGAGGTGCTGCGTGCCGATCCGCTTGCGGAACACCCAGTACGTCCAGCCCTGGTACAGCAGGACGAGCGGAGTGGCGACGCCCGCGCACCAGGTCATGATCTTCAAGGTGTACGGACTCGACGAGGCGTTGGTCACCGTCAGGCTCCAGTCCTCGTTGAGCGAGGACGGCATCACGCTCGGGAAGAGCGACAGGAAGAGCATCGCCACGGCGGCCACGATGGTCACGCCGGAGAGGGCGAACGACCAGCCCTCCCGTCCTGCCTGGTTCGCCACGAGGGCCGCGATCAGCGCGGCGACCGCCACGACAAGGGCCACCAGGCTCTTGGCGTCACCGCTGTCGATCTGCGTCCAGGTCAGGAACACCAGCGCGAGGACGGCGGTGACGACGCCGACCTTCGACGCCAGCTTCCGCGCCCGCACCCGGATGTCGCCCACCGTCTTCAGCGCCGTGAACACCGCCCCGTGGAAGGTGAAGAGCGTCAGCGTCACGAGACCGCCGAGCAGCGCGTACGGGTTGAGCAGGTCCCCGACACCGCCCACGTACTCGAAGTTCCGGTCGATCTTGACGCCTCCCACGATGTTGCCGAAGGCGACGCCCCACAGGAACGCCGGGAGGAGCGAGGTCCAGAAGATCGCGGTCTCCCAGTTGCGCTGCCAGTTCTCCTCGGGCCGCTTGGCCCGGTACTCGAAGGCGACGCCGCGCACGATCAGGCAGACCAGGATGAGCAGCAGGGGCACATAGAAGCCGGAGAAGAGCGTGGCGTACCACTCGGGGAAGGCGGCGAACGTCGCGCCGCCCGCCGTGAGCAGCCACACCTCGTTGCCGTCCCAGACCGGCCCGATGGTGTTGATGAGCACCCGCCGCTCGGGCCGGTCGCGGGCGAGCAGCCTGGTGAGGATCCCGACCCCGAAGTCGAAGCCCTCCAGGAAGAAGTAGCCGGTCCACAGGACGGCGATGAGGACGAACCAGACGTCGTGCAGTTCCATGACTGTGCAGCTCCCTCGGCCTAGTAGGAGAAGGCCATCGGCTTGTCGGCGTCCTGGGAGTCGCCGCCGATCTTCGTGGGCGGGTTGAGGTCGGCCTCGGTGAGCTCGGGCGGGCCGGCCTTCACGTACTTGGCCAGCAGCTTGACCTCGACGACGGCGAGGACGGCGTACAGCGCGGTGAAGACGGTCATCGAGAGGAGGACCTCGCCCTGGGAGACTCCGGGGGAGACCGCGTCCCGGGTCTGCAGGACGCCGTAGACGACCCAGGGCTGGCGGCCCATCTCGGTGAAGATCCAGCCCCAGGAGTTGGCGATCAGCGGGAAGCCCAGGGTCCAGATCGCCACCAGCCAGTAGAGCCTCGTGAGCTTGGGGCCGAGCGCCTTCTTCCCGAACAGCACCACGTGCGGCACCTCGTCCTCGCCGACCCTCAGGTGCTGCGGCAGCAGGAACTTGCGGCGGGTGAGCCACAGTCCGGCCAGTCCGATCGTGAACGAGGCCATGCCGAAGCCGATCATCCAGCGGAAGCCCCAGTAGGCGACGGGGATGTTGGGCCGGTAGTCGCCGGGCCCGAACTTCTCCTGCTCGGCCTTGTTCACGTCGTTGATGCCGGGGACGTAGGAGCTGAAGTCGTCGTTCGCGAGGAAGGACAGCAGACCCGGGATCTCGACGGCGACCGTGTTGTGGCCCTTCTCGACGTCGCCGTAGGCGAAGACGGAGAAGGGAGCGGGCGCCTCGCCGTCCCACAGCGCCTCGGCGGCCGCCATCTTCATCGGCTGCTGCTTGAACATCACCTTGCCGAGGACGTCGCCGCTGACCGCCGTGAGCAGACCGGCGATGACGACGGTGACCAGGCCCAGCCGCAGTGAGGTCTTCATCACCGGGATGTGCTTCCTGCGGTACAGGTGGAAGGCGGCGATGCCGACCATGAAGGCGCCACCGGTCAGGAAGGCCGCCGACAGCGTGTGGAAGACCTGGGCGAGCGCGGTGTTCTGGGTGAGCACGGCCCAGAAGTCGGTCAGCTCGGCCCGGCCCTTCTTCTCGTTGATCCGGTAGCCCACGGGATGCTGCATCCACGAGTTGGCCGCGAGGATGAAGTAGGCGGACAGGATCGTGCCGATCGAGACCATCCAGATGCAGGCCAGGTGGATCTTCTTCGGCAGCTTGTCCCAGCCGAAGATCCACAGACCGATGAAGGTGGACTCGAAGAAGAAGGCGATCAGGGCCTCGAAGGCGAGCGGGGCGCCGAAGACGTCACCGACGAAGCGCGAGTAGTCGGACCAGTTCATGCCGAACTGGAACTCCTGCACGATGCCGGTGACGACGCCCATCGCGATGTTGATCAGGAAGAGCTTGCCCCAGAACTTCGTCGCCCTGAGGTACTTCTCGTTCTCCGTGCGCACCCAGGCGGTCTGCAGTCCGGCGGTCAGGGCCGCCAGGGAGATCGTCAGGGGGACGAAGAGGAAGTGGTAGACGGTGGTGATGCCGAACTGCCAGCGCGCCAGGGTCTCCGGCGCCAAAGCCAGGTCCACGTCGCCGCTCCTTACTCACGCTTGTGAATGCGTTCACATTCACAAGCCATTATGCCGCACGGACTTTCGACATGAGAAGGGGGGTCCCCGCCCTGTCACGGAAACCCCCCGCACCCCACCTGACCAGCTCATACGCCACGGAGAACGGCAACGCACGCCCCGGCCGGGGCTACACCTCCTTGCGGAAGCCCTCCGCCGCCTTCAGGAAGATGTCGTTCGCCTCGTTCTCGCCGATCGTCACCCGCACGCCCTCGCCCGGGAACGGCCGCACCACGACGCCGGCCTGCTCGCACGCCCCCGCGAAGGCAGCCGTCTGCTCGCCCAGCCGCAGCCACACGAAGTTGGCCTGCGTCTCGGGCACCGTCCAGCCCTGCGCGCGCAGGGCCTCGACCACCCGCAGACGCTCGCACACCAGGGAGCCCACCCGGCCCAGCAGCGCGTCCTCGGCGCGCAGCGAGGCGATCGCCGCCTCCTGGGCGAGCTGGCTGACGCCGAACGGCACCGCCGTCTTGCGCAGCGCCTCCGCGACGGGCTCGTGGGCGATGGCGAATCCCACCCGCAGACCGGCCAGGCCGTAGGCCTTGGAGAAGGTCCGCAGCACGCACACGTTGGGGCGCTTGCGGTAGAGCTCGACGCCGTCCGGCACCTCGGGGTCGCGGATGAACTCGCGATAGGCCTCGTCGAGCACGACCAGCACGTCCCGCGGCACCCGGTCCAGGAAACGTTCCAGCTCGGCCCGCCTGACGACGGTGCCCGTGGGGTTGTTGGGGTTGCAGACGAAGATCAGCCGCGTCCGGTCGGTGATCGCGTCGGCCATCGCGTCCAGGTCGTGCACGTCCCCCGGCGTCAGCGGCACCTGCACCGCCCGTGCGCCGCTGATCCGCGTGATGATCGGGTACGCCTCGAAGGACCGCCAGGCGTAGATCACCTCGTCGCCCGGGCCGGAGGTCGCCTGCACCAGCTGCTGGGCCACGCCGACCGAACCGGTGCCGGTGGCCAGATGGGCGGTGGGGACGCCGAAGCGCTCGGAGATCTCGTTGACCAGAGCCGTGCAGGCCAGGTCCGGGTAGCGGTTGAAGGCGGCGGCCGCGGCCGTCACACTCTCCATCACCCCGGGCAGCGGCGGATAGGGGTTCTCGTTGGAGGACAGCTTGTAGGCCACGGGACCGCCCGCCGCAGCCGGCCTGCCCGGCTTGTAGGTGGGGATACCCTCCAGCTCGGCGCGCAGCTTGGGGCTCGTCTCGCTCACCGCAGTCCTCCTCGTGACACCACCGGCTTCAATACTGCTCACCTTATGAGGATTCGGCCCCGGTGCGTACAGGTGAGGAGCCGGTGACGGCGACGGGGCAGGAGCGGACGGCCCCCGCCCGGCCGCCTCGGGACACGGGGACGTCCGCGACTTCTGCGGACAAAGGAGGATGAATGGGCGGACGCCCAGGGGCGCGCCGCACATATATCTATGCGCCGGTGGCTCGCGCCGTGGCGCGCATCCCTCGTGCAGGTGAGTTGAGACCTCTTCGAAACATCGGTGCGTTGGCAGGCTCATCCGTGCCGACACGCCACGTCCTGGGGTTCAAACCGCCAACTGACTTTGTTTCTAGTGCACTTGACCCCCTAACGCCTTGCAGAAACGTGCCTGTCAATGTGTGCATATGCGTCCGCCCTACCCCATCGAATGAGCCCTACTATCGGCTCGCCATGACAGCAGCAGGGAAGCACCAGGTGAGCCGCGCGGAAACCTCACGCCGAGGCAGCCGGCCGGGCCGGGCGGGCATCAGGGACGTGGCCGCCGCCGCCGGAGTGTCCATCACGACCGTCTCGGACGCCCTCAACGGCAAGGGCAGGCTCCCCGACGCCACCCGACGCCATGTCCGCGAGGTCGCCGACCGACTGGGCTACCGCCCCTCCGCGGCCGCCCGAACCCTCCGTACCGGCAAGTCGGGCCTCATCGGCCTGACCGTGACCACGTACGGGGATGAACCTTTCACCTTCACCGAGTTCGCGTACTTCGCGGAGATGGCGCGCGCCGCCACGTCGGCCGCGCTGGCCCGCGGCTACGCGCTCGTCATCCTCCCCGCGACCTCGCGCCACGACGTGTGGTCGAACGTCGCCCTGGACGGCACGGTCGTCATCGACCCCTCCGACCAGGATCCGGTGGTCAGCGAGCTGGTCCGGCAGGGTTTACCGGTCGTCTCCGACGGCCGTCCGGCCGGCACGCTCCCGGTCACCGCGTGGGTGGACAACGACCACGAGGCGGCCGTCCTCGACATCCTCGACCATCTGGCCGACGCCGGCGCCCGCCGCATCGGCCTGCTCACGGGCACCACCACCGACACCTACACCCACCTCTCCACCAGCGCGTACCTGCGATGGTGCGAGCGGGTCGGCCAGGACCCCGTCTACGAGGCCTACCCCGCCCACGACCCGTGCGCGGGCGCCGTCGCCGCCGACCGGCTGCTGGCCCGCCCGGACCGCCCCGACGCGGTCTACGGCCTGTTCGACCCCAACGGCACCGACCTCCTCGCCGCCGCACGCCGCTACGGGCTGCGCGTGCCGGAGGAGCTGCTGATCGTCTGCTGCAGCGAGTCCACGGTGTACGCCAACACCGAGCCGCCCGTCACCACCCTCTCCCTCAAACCGCGCCGCATCGGAACGGCGGTCGTGCAGCTCCTCATCGACGCCATCGAGGGCGTGGAGTCGGAGCAGACGGTCGAGCAGGTGGTGCCGACCGAGCTGATGGTGCGAACCTCGTCCCAGCGCCGCCCGCCACGCACGACAGTCAGCCCGCCCAGGGCGCCGGAGAAGGGGTGAGCGGGGCGGCCCGCCGAGAGACCGCACCGCGTCAACTCCGTTGAGGAAACAGCACGTATGGGCGTTTTCCGCGAGGCGACGGCCGGCTCGGACGATCGCAGTGCCCGAGCTCCGTCGGGCGACGGCCACGGTCCCGGCCGGGCCGTCGCGGCGGACCCCGGCGACTCCCCGACGCCCCGCGCCCGTCCTCTGCGGTTCCTCTGCGGTTCCTCCGCAGTCACCGAAGTCACACGCGTCGCGGCCGGCGCGACGCCCCTCACCCCGGTCCCCGACGAGCGCCCACCCCGCCGACCGGCGGGAGTCCACCGACGGTGCGCAGGTGCGGACACGGTGTGCGCGGGACGGGCGGGGACTGCCGAAGCCCGGGCCAATCGGGGCGAAAGCCACGACGAACCGGAGCCCCGCCTCGATTCCCCACCCCTGGGTCATCACACGGCGCGATCCGCATTCCTATGATGGGCGCACGGCACCCCGGGCCGCTGCGACCAGGCAGCCCGAAGGGTGCAGATGCGGCGCGATGGTGGAGGGGTCTGATGACTCAGGGGGCCGGTCAGGGACCCGAGGTGGAGCGGACGGCGACGTTGCGCGACTTCCGGGTGCCCGCGTACGTCAACGAGACCGGTCCGTACGACCACGACACCCATCCCGGGAACGCCGCACCGCCCCTCGAGGAGCCGCTCGAGCACCCGGACGGCTACACGCCGACCCAGCGCGACCTGCCCGTCATCAACCGTCGCGGCGACACCCTCCAGGTGGCCGTGGACCCGGCGGCCGTCCAGGCGCCGGTCGCCGCGACCGGCCCGGGCCCGCTGTTCGTCGTCGGCGACGTGCACGGCTACCTCGACGACCTGCTCGCCGCCCTGCGGGAGAAGGGCCTCGTCGACGCGGCCGGCAACTGGTGCGCGGGCACCGCCCGCCTCTGGTTCCTCGGCGACTTCACCGACCGCGGCCCGGACGGCATCGGCGTCATCGACCTCGTCATGCGGCTGTCCGCCGAAGCCGCCGCGGCCGGCGGGTACTGCAAGGCCCTCATGGGCAACCACGAGCTGCTGCTGCTCGGCGCCAAGCGGTTCGGCGACACCCCGGTCAACTCCGGCGCGGGCACCGCCACCTTCCAGGCGGCCTGGCTGCTCAACGGCGGCCAGAAGTACGACATGGACCGGCTCCAGGACCACCATCTGCAGTGGATGTCCCGTCTGGACGCCATGGAGGAGGTCGACGGCCATCTGCTCGTCCACTCCGACACCACCGCCTACCTCGACTACGGCGACTCGATCGAGGCGGTCAACGACACCGTCCGCGAAACCATCACGCGCAACGACGCGGACGAGGTGTGGGATCTGTTCCGCAAGTTCACGAAGCGTTTCTCCTTCCGCGACGAGGGCGGCGCCGACGCCGTGCGCTCCCTCCTCGATACGTACGGCGGCACCCGCATCGTTCACGGCCACAGCCCGATTCCCTATCTGCTCGGCGAAGTCGGCTCCGAGGAGGGCGAGGACAACCGCGGACCGCACGTCGAGGGACCGCACGTCTACGCCGACGGGCTGGCCATCGCGATGGACGGCGGCGTGACGATGGCCGGGAAGCTCCTGGTGCAGCAACTGCCCCTGGGCATCTGAGCGTCACCGTCCGCTTGCGGTGCGTCACCCGGCCCGTTCCCGACGCGCCGTCCGCGCCGCAGGCCAGGGGCCAATTTCGGCAAACCCCCTGTCACGCCATGCCGTCGCCGCTCTACCATCGGTTCATCCGTAGCAGGCTCCCCTCCGTTTCTGCCCGACGGCTCGTTGGCATGCGAGCCCCAAGCCCTACGGAGCATCGGGGGATGCACATGAACAGCGTTCCGCAGCACCTGCACAGCGAGGACCGCCAGGAATACGAGCGGATCCTCGACGAGGCGCTGCGCTCCGCCCCACACCACCCGGAACTGTCCACAGTCGGACAACGGCTCAACTCCGAACAACTGCGCACCATGGCCCTCAACGCCTCCGCGCTCATCACGGTGGCCGCGGCGGCCGAGTACCAGCACTACGTGAAGATCCGCGAGGAACTGCGCCATCCCGCGCCGCCGACGATCCAGGCCACCCCGTCGGGCCCGTCGTCAGCGGCCGGGACCGGCCCCGCGGAGCCGGGCGCGACCGCGATGGGCTTCGCCACCAGCATGGGGGAGGCGGCCCAGGCCGCCGAAGCCGCGGGTGCCGGCGCGGTCGCCGCCGTCCTCACCCCCGTCCTCGCCGCTACCGCCGCGGCGATATTCCTCCTCGTCGGTTACATCCTCAGCGTGCTCGACCCCCAACAGGCCTTCGCCCGGACGATGCTCACGGCCGGTTGGACCTTCGGGGCCGTGGCCGCGGCCGCGATCCTCGTCGCCACCGTCGCGCTGTTGATCACCGCCCTGCGCAACCGGCCTTCCCTGGAAGCCGGACCGTACGGCGAACTGAGCGAGGAGGTGGACCAGGCCAGAGAGGCCTGGCGGGAAGCCCTGCTGGAGCGCGGCATCCTGCCGTTCCTTCAGGAGGCCCTGAGCACTCCCGGGGCGGTGCCCCCGGTGCACAGCGACCCGGTTCCGCCCGCGCCCGTCAGCCGTCTCCCGAAGATCGGCTACGACCGCCCGGGCTTCAGCAGCCCCGACGACGGCCGCTCGGCCGGCTCACGGCCCAGCTTCAGCAGCCCCGACTACACCAGCCCGGACTTCGGCGGGCCGGACCACCAGCCGGAATAGGAGGGAGTCCGGACAGGAGTGAGTCCGGCCGCGCCCCTGGCGAACCCGGCCGCCCGCCGAGAGGTGCGCCAACAGGTGCGCCGACAGGTGCGCCGCCCGGCGACGGGAGCGCGTGCCGACGACGGGGCGACACCCAGGACGCATCCAGAGCGCGTCCGGGGGCGTCCGACGGCGGGAAGGCCGTCAGAGAATGCCGGCCTGCCCCGCCGCCCTGATCCAGCTGGGGAACTCGGAGAGCAGCCGGTCGTACAGCTCCTGGTCGGGGACGCTGCCGATGTCGTCGACGGCGAAGAACCCCACGTTGTCCACACGACGGCCGGGCAGCGTGTCGAACCGTTCCAGAACCCCGTAGTTGGACCGGCCGAGGCCCACGAACTGCCAGAAGATCGGCTCCTCGACCGCCGCCCGCAGCTCCCGCTCGATCGCCGCGTCCCGATAGACCCCACCATCGGAGAAGAACAGCACCAGCGTCGGAACGGGCGCCGGATTCTCCCGGACGTAGGACCTGACCTGCGCGATCGCTTTCTGCTCCTCGTTCTGGATGCCGACCGAGCGCATGTCGACCTGCCCGGGCTCCAACCCCTTGCGGGGCTTCTTGCCGCGCCGGAACAGGCTCATCTCTCCCCCGCGCACATGCAGCCGCAGCCACTCGGGCAGGTCCCCCAGACGCAGATCGGGGAGGCGGGCGGCTTCGCTGGCGAACGTCCAGGCCTGCATCTCGCCGTCGTCGTCCAGTTGCGCCACCACGGCCGCCATCCGCTCCACGACGTCGGCCACCACGCCACGGGAGTACAGGAACGCCATGGAACCGGAGGCGTCGAGGACGAGCACGACCCGGGCCGTGATCCCGGCCGCCCCTCGCTTGCTCAGGCTCACGGCGACCTGCTCCTTGCGCAGCGACAAACGCTTGCGCATGTCCACAGGAAGCCGCTCCTCCTCCTTGGTCAGGCGGGGACCCGACGGCCCGGCAGCAGCCGCTCCCGCCTCCGGCCCGCCCGGGCGCACGAACGCCGGTGAGGCCTGCGGGAGGGTCGGGGGCGTGACCGGGCTCCCGACCCCTGGCGTCGTCCCCGGGCTCCCGGCCCCGAGCGCGTCCGGGGCCGGGGCATGAGGCGGCCTGCTCGACCGAGCGGGCGCCTCCTCCTGCTCCTCGTCGACCGTGATCCCGAAGTCGGTGGCCAGTCCCGCGAGTCCGGACGCGTACCCCTGCCCGACCGCCCGGATCTTCCAGCGACCCTCGCGCAGGTACAGCTCACCGCCGATGAACGCCGTCTCCGTGTCGGCCTGCATCGCGAAGCGAGCCAGTTCCGATCGCCCGTCCCGGTCCAGCACCCGCAGTGTCAGACCGGTGACCTGCCCGAACACCCCGCCGTCGGCGGACGCGCACAGCACCACCCGCGTGATGACGCTCTCCAGGGCGCCGAAGTCCACCTCCACGGTGTCGGTCGTCAAGCCGCCGGCGCGCTGCTTGCCGAGGTGCCGGACAGCGCCGGACGCGTGGCGGGGCTGGTTGTAGAAGACGAAGTCACCGTCGCCCCGCACCCGTCCGTCGGCGGTCAGCAACAGCGCCGAGGCGTCGACGTCCGGCCCCCCGGACCCCTCGGACCAGCTGAGTTCCACACGAACGGCGGGCGAGTCGACCGCCAGGTTGGCGCCCTTGCTCATGGATCGCGCAGTCATGAGCACAGTCAAGCACCGCGGCCCGCCCCCGGTCCCCGGCCGGGGCGAGCCTCCCCGACCGGGAACGTCGGTCAACCGCGCCCGGGCCCCAGGCCAGCCCGAGTCGTCCGTCGTCCGTCGCCGTCAGGTGGCGAGGGGCAGATACACCCGGTTCCCGCTCTCCGCGAACTCCTTGGACTTCTGCGCCATGCCCTCCTCGATCTCCGACCTGCTGCCACCGTGAGTCCGACGAATGTCCTGAGAGATCTTCATCGAACAGAACTTCGGCCCGCACATCGAGCAGAAGTGCGCCGTCTTCGCGGGTTCGGCCGGAAGGGTCTCATCGTGGAACTCCCGTGCCGTGTCCGGGTCGAGGGCGAGATTGAACTGGTCCTCCCAACGGAATTCGAAACGGGCGTCGGACAGCGCGTCGTCCCATTCCTGCGCGCCGGGGTGACCCTTGGCGAGATCGGCGGCATGGGCGGCGATCTTGTAGGTGATGACGCCGGTCTTCACGTCGTCGCGGTTGGGCAGACCGAGGTGTTCCTTGGGGGTGACGTAACACAGCATCGCGGTCCCCCACCAGGCGATCATCGCAGCGCCGATGCCGGAGGTGATGTGGTCGTAGGCGGGCGCGACGTCCGTCGTCAGCGGGCCGAGCGTATAGAACGGAGCTTCATCGCAGATCTCCTGCTGAAGGTCGATGTTCTCCTTGATCTTGTGCATCGGGACATGCCCCGGGCCTTCGATCATCGTCTGTACATCAAAACGCTTGGCGATCCTGTTGAGTTCCCCGAGTGTCCTCAACTCGGCGAACTGGGCCTCGTCGTTGGCGTCCGCGATGGATCCCGGCCGCAGCCCGTCGCCCAGCGAATAGGTGACGTCGTAAGCGGCGAGGATCTCGCAGAGTTCCTCGAAGTTCTCGTAGAGGAACGACTCCTTGTGGTGGGCGAGGCACCAGGC
This sequence comes from Streptomyces sp. NPDC001027, assembly GCF_040299045.1. Classification (NCBI taxonomy): domain Bacteria; kingdom Bacillati; phylum Actinomycetota; class Actinomycetes; order Kitasatosporales; family Streptomycetaceae; genus Streptomyces; species Streptomyces sp. NPDC001027. The sequence continues at coordinate 22,816 of NZ_JBEPBI010000051.1, read as the reverse complement.
GGCCATGATCGAGCCGCCGCGCGACACGATGCCCGTCTTGCGGTTGGCGGTGAGCGGGACGTACGGGAGACGGACGCCCGCGTGGACCGTCATGTAGTCCACGCCCTGCTCGGCCTGTTCGATGACCGTGTCTTTGTAGATCTCCCAGGTCAGCTCCTCGGCGCGGCCGTCGACCTTCTCCAGCGCCTGGTACAGCGGCACCGTGCCGATGGGGACCGGGGAGTTGCGCAGCACCCACTCGCGCGTGGTGTGGATGTTGCGTCCGGTGGACAGGTCCATGACCGTGTCGGCGCCCCAACGGGTCGCCCAGGTCATCTTCTCGACCTCCTCCTCGATGGAGGACGTCACCGCCGAGTTGCCGATGTTGGCGTTGACCTTCACCAGGAACCGCTTGCCGATGATCATCGGCTCGATCTCCGGGTGGTTGACGTTGGCCGGCAGTACGGCCCGGCCTGCGGCAATCTCGTCGCGCACCACCTCGGGCGAGACGTTCTCCCGGATGGCCACGAACTCCATCTCGGGCGTGATCTCCCCCCGGCGCGCGTACGCGAGCTGAGTGACGGCCTTGCCGTCCCGGCCACGGCGGGGCAGACGCGGGCGGCCCGGGAACACCGCGTCGAGGTTGCGCAGACCTCCGCGCGGCGAGGTGTGCTTGATGCCGTCGTCCTCCGGACGGACGGGACGGCCTGAGTACTCCTCCGTGTCGCCACGAGCGATGATCCAGTTCTCGCGCAGCGGGAGCAGTCCCCTGCGCACATCCGTCTCGACGGCCGGATCGGTGTACGGGCCGGAGGTGTCGTACAGCGTGACCGACCGGCCGTTGGTGAGGTGCACCTGTCGGACCGGCACCCGGAGGTCGGGGCGATCGCCCTCGACATACCCCTTGTGCCAGCCGATGGACCTCCCGTCCTCCACACCGTCGACGTCGACCGCGTTCTCGCTGGTGACGTCCTGCGTGGAGGCAGGCGTGCGTGCGTCCTTGTTGGTCATGAGACCTACTCCCTACGCCGGCATTACCCGGTAACAGGTTCGGCGGTCGACGCAGCGGCTACCGTCTCCCGACGCTCATGGGAAACATCACTCGATTCGAGAGACGTTCCACGTGAAACATCGCGAAGACGGAGGTCAGCGTCCTCTCAGCCCGGTGCTCCGAGCTCCCGCGTGTGCAAAGGTGGCTCCACGCTAGCGGCTCATGTGGCGCGGTGAACAGTGGGCCTCTGTCGTTCTTGCGATGATCGGGCGGTGACGACACACCAGCCCCCGTACCCGCCGTCTGAGCCGCCCCGTCGGCCTGCCGCCGGAAACGGTCCCGGCAATGGCCCTGGCGCCGGTGCCGGCAACGGCTTCGAACCAGGCCTCGGACGCGGCCCCGGAGGGGACCGCGGTGTCGACGACAGCGGTGCCGACCGCGGTCGCCCTCACGAGCGGCCCCACGGCTCCGGTCCTGATCGGCCTCCGGGATACGCCGGCGGTCTGGGGGGCCTGAGCGGTCTGCGTCGCCAGAGTCGTGGTGCGGTTCCGGACGGCCGGGACCGAGGTGCCGGCGGCACTCCTGTGCAGGGTTACGGGCACGCCCCTTCCGCACGCGGCAACCCGCCGGGGCAGCCCCCCGGGTACGGGCAGAATCCCGGCGCCGACCGAGACCCGTTCGCCGAGGCGCCTCGTCACAGCGGCTGGGGGAACAGTCCCGGCGAGGGGCACGACGGCGGCCACGGTCACCGCCCCGACGACGCTCAAGGGCGCAGCCCCGGCGGTCCTCAGGGGCACGGCCACGGCGAGGTTCAAGGGCCCGGCCACGGTCACGGCCATGCCTCCCGCCACGGTCACGACGCCGACCACGGTCACGGCGCCGACACCGGCGCCGATTCCGTCGCCGACGGCAGCCGGGGAAGCGGCGGACACGGGAGCGGCGGACACGGGCCTGGAGCCGGGCACACGCACGGTCACAGTCACAGCCACGGTCCGGCCGCCCCCGTCTCCCAGCATCTGCGCAAGGTCATCGCGGCCATCCTGATCCCGTTCGGCGCCGCGGTGCTGGTGGGCCTCGTGGTGCTGTGGCCCGGCGGCGCCCCCGCGCACGAGCGCACCGGCGTCGGCTTCGACCGGCAGACGCAGCAGGCCACGGTCACCAAGGTGCTGCGCGTGAGCTGCGCGTCGGTGAACGCCTCCGGCGACACCCCCACCGGGGACACCTCCACGGCCGAGGGATCCTCCGCCCAGCAGCAGGCGAGGGGCACCTGCAAGAAGGCCACCATCCGGGTGGACACCGGCGACGACAAGGGACGCACGTTCACCGAGATCGTCCAGCCGGACCAGTCACGGCAGTTGGAACAGGGCGAGAAGGTCGTGGTCGCCTACGAGCCCTCCGCGCCCAAGGACCTCCAGTACTCGGTCGCCGACGTGAACCGCCGTGTTCCGATGGCGTTGCTGGCCATCATCTTCGCCGTCGCCGTCGTGGTCGTCGGGCGGCTTCGCGGCGTCATGGCGCTGATCGCGCTGGCCATCAGCTTCATGGTGCTGAACTTCTTCGTCCTCCCCGCGATCCTGCAGGGCTCCAATCCGCTGATCGTGGCGGTGGTGGGGTCGAGCGCCATCATGCTGATCGCGCTGTATCTCTGTCACGGCCTCTCGGCCCGTACCTCCGTCGCGGTGCTCGGCACGCTCATCTCACTGCTGCTGATCGGCGTCCTCGGCTCGCTGTTCATCGACTGGGCCTTCCTGACCGGCAACACCGACGACAACACGGGCCTGATCCACGGCCTGTACCCGTCCATCGACATGAGCGGTCTGCTGCTCGCCGGCATCATCATCGGCTCGCTCGGCGTCCTCGACGACGTGACCGTCACCCAGACGTCGGCGGTCTGGGAACTGCACGAGGCCAACCCCTCGATGGGCTGGCGCGCCCTGTACCGCGCCGGCATCCGCATCGGCCGGGACCACATCGCGTCCGTGGTGAACACGCTCGTTCTCGCCTACGCGGGTGCGGCGCTGCCCCTGCTGCTGCTCTTCTCGATCGCGCAGAGCAGCGTGGGCACGGTCGCCAACAGCGAGTTGGTCGCCGAGGAGATCGTGCGGACGCTGGTTGGCTCGATCGGCCTGGTCGCCTCCGTGCCCGTGACGACGGCGCTGGCGGCCCTCGTGGTCGCCGCGGACCGCCCGTCCTCGGGAGCGGCGCCCGTGACGGCTCAGAGTGCGTCTCCGGCGGCGACGACGGTTCCAGCAGGGGCGACGGCTTCGGCGGGGGCGGCGCCCGCCGGTTCGGCTCCGGCCCGCGGCGGCCGGGGCCGACGGCGCAAGCACTGATCGAACCGCCGGTCCGGGAGCCGCCCCTGCACCGGCGGCGTCCGGACCGGCGGCGCTCGTAGCTCTGCTGCACGCGCCGCCAGAAGACGAAGAACCGTTACTGCGCAACGTCGTCCGCAGCGAGGCACCCCGGTCCGGCACCGCCCGCCACCGTCGCCTCAGCCCGCGTTCTGCTCCTCCGCCAGGATGCGGTTCAGCGCCTCGTCCAGATGAGCGTCGAAGTCGGCGAGCGCACCCTCCTGGCCGAGCGGCACCACCTTGTCGGTGCGGTCGAGGAACGCCACGAGCGGGGCCGCAGAGGAGCGGAAGAGCGCCTGGTCGCCGCCGACCTGAAGCCGGATCAGAACTTCGCCCAACATGTCGGGTTCCACGGGTGAAACCCGGACGTCTCCCTCCCCGCACGGCCTGCCGACCCCGTCGATGAGCAGCTCACGCCCGAAAACCCAGGTCACCGGGGCGTCGCCGGGCAAATGAAAGGTGAGCCGCACGGCATAGGGATCGCACGACTCGTACCCCAGCTCCACGGGGATGCGGAAAGAGAGCTCCTCGGAGACGAGGAAGCTCATCATGACCTCTGCCTGTACTGCCTGCACGGACTCGCGCATCGCCTTACCCCGTCATTTGCCGTCGACTGGCCGGGAATGGACCATCTGACACTGCACGCATCTTGCAGAAAGTACACAACAGATCACAAGGAGTGAGTTTTCAGATACTGATAGAGATCGCGAGCGACCCCAGAAGCCGCCCCACCTCGTTCTGCAGTTCCCGGGCCGCGGGCAGCAACCGGTCGGCGTGATGGGCGGGAAGGGAGATCGCCATGGTGGCCGCCGTGGTGCCCACGGTGATCGGAATCGCGGCGCAGACCGTGCCCAGCGCGTACTCCTGGCGCTCCACGACGGGGTCCATGCGCCGCATGCGTTCCAGGCGCCGCAACAGTGTGTGGTTGTCCCGCACGGTGTACGGCGTGATCGACTGCGCCGGATAGCGGCCCAGGTGGTCGCGGCGGGTGTCCTCGTCGAGCTGGGACAGGAGGCACTGGCCGATGGCGTGCGCGTGTGCGGTCTCGCGGAAGTCGGCCCACTCCTCCACCGCCGGGTTTCCCGGGGTGTCCGAGACGCACATGATCTCGATCTCGCCCTCGCGGTAGCGGGCGTAGTACACCGGCACACCGATCGAATCGCGCCACTGCGCGAGCGTGTCGGCGACCGTGCTGCGACGTTTCTGCGCTGCTCCGCTGCTGCCGAGCCGCTCGGCGGCCTCGCCGAGGAAGAACAGTCCCTTGTCCCGGCGCAGATAGCCCTCGTGCACCAGCGTGCGAAGCAGGTGGTAGGCCGTGGGCAGCGCCAGACCGGTCTCCCGGGCCAGTTGTTTGGCCGGGGCCCCGTATGCGTGCTCCGCGACGGATTCCAGCAGCCGCATGGCGCGCTGAACCGAGCCGATCAGGGTGGCCGCCGGATGCGGCTGCTCGGGAACGCCGGGGTGCGGGCGTTGAAGGGGAGGCGCCGGTGCGCGCGGCTGGTCGGGAGGCGCGTGCGGCTCTGCGGATGCGGTGTCAACCATGGCCAAGGGTCACTCTCGAAGGGCGAGGGGGCGGTCCGTGCGGGGAACACGGGTGGGGGTGTACGCCGCTCGCGGGGGTCGTCCCCGCGTCGAGTTCCGGACTTTAACCGGCTGCCACCGCATGCAGACGGGCTGTCAGGAAAACTTCCCCCGGGCGAGGGAACCGGCGAATCGTGTTACCGGTCGCCGGTCTCCCGCGCCCCGCACCGCTCACCAGTTGCTGCGCGAGGACGAACTCGACAGGAACTTCCGCACCACGTAGATCAGTCCGCCGACCAGCGCGACGAAGACCAGCAGCTTGAACAGCAGGCCGATCACGAACCCGACGACGCTGGCTATCAGCCCGCCGAACACCACGAGGGCGATGACCGGCACCGCAACCCACTTCACCCACCACGGCAGTCCCGAGAAGATCTCTTGCATCGCCCTGGTCCTCATCCTCTTCGGTCGACGTCCGGCGCCTCTGTCGGGCCGGATCATTTCGATGTCCTGCCGTCGATGCTAGGGCCGGCAGGGGCGCCCGCGGGGGCCTCGCACCCCTTGTCCTCCCCTGACCGATCCCCTAGGGAACCCCGAGGCCCGGGCTCGGCTGCGAGGCGGAGACGGTCAGCCCTCCGGCGGCGAGAACACGACGAGGACCCGCAGGTCCTCACTGATGTGATGGAACTTGTGGGCGACGCCCGCCGGGACGTACACCACGCTGCCGCGCGCCACCTGCGTGGTCTCCAGGCCGACGGTGATCGACGCCCGACCGCTCACGACGAAGTACACCTCGTCCTGATTGTGCGGGTTCTGTGGATCATGCGTGCCGGCGTCGAGCGCGTACAGCCCGACCGACATGTTCCGTTCGCGCAGGAACTGCAGGTAGGCCCCGTCGTTGGCGGCGCGCTCCGCCTCCAGTTCATCCAACCGGAATGCCTTCATCGACCTAGTCCGCCCTCGTCCGGTGCTCGTTGCCGATCTCTCTGCCACGATCAGACACATGAAGAATTTCGTAGTCAAGACGATCGCCAACGCAGGCGCCCTGGCGGTCGCCGTCTGGCTGCTCGACAAGATCACCCTGACCGGTGACAGCACGGGCAAGAAGATCGGCACCCTCATACTCGTCGCCCTGCTCTTCGGCCTGGTGAACTCCCTGGTCAAGCCGGTAGTGAAGGTGCTGACCTTCCCTCTGTTCATCCTCACGCTCGGTCTGATCACCCTGGTGGTCAACGCGCTGATGCTGCTGCTCACCTCATGGCTGGCCGACACGCTCGACCTGAGTTTCCACGTGGAGGGTTTCTGGACCGCGGTCCTGGGCGGCCTGATCATCTCGGTCGTGTCCTGGGCGCTCAACGTCGTCCTGCCGGACGGGGACTGACCAGTCGATGACCTACCGCGTCTGTTTCGTCTGCACCGGCAACATCTGCCGCTCGCCCATGGCCGAGTCGGTCTTCCGCGCGCGGGTGACGGACGCCGGTCTCGAGGCACTGGTCGAGGTCGACAGCGCCGGCACAGGTGACTGGCACGAGGGCGAGGGCGCCGATCCGCGCGCCCTCGCCGTCCTGGAGGGGCACGGGTACGCCCTGGACCACACGGCCCGGCGATTCGAGCCCTCCTGGTTCGTCCGCCTCGACCTGGTGATCGCCCTGGACTCCGGCCACCTCGGGGCCCTGCGCCGGCTCGCCCCCACGCAGGAGGACGCGGCGAAGGTACGGCTGTTGCGGTCCTACGCCCTCCCGGACGCCGTCCGCCGCCGGGGAGCCGATTCGTCCGCTTCCTCCGGCCCGGCCGACGGCGACCTCGACGTCCCCGACCCCTACTACGGGGGCCGGGACGGCTTCGAGGAGTGTCTTGAGATGGTGGAGGAGGCGAGCGACGGCCTGCTCGCCGCCGTACGGGACAACATGGAAGGACGAGTGGCATGAACGATTTTGCTGCGAACGGGGACCCTCGGGGAGGCGACGGCGAAGGCACCCGCGCGGTGCGGGCCGGGCTGCCCGAGCCCGTGAAGTACGAGCCGACCCTCCCGGGCCCGGTGTTCGCAGCCCATTTCCACCTGCCGGGCGAGCCCACCGGGCCCTACACCTACGGACGCGACGAGAACCCGACGTGGACCCGCCTGGAGCACGCCATCGGCGAGCTCGAGGCGCCGGGGCAGGACGACGTCGAGACGCTCGTCTTCGCCTCCGGCATGGCCGCGATCTCCTCGGTGCTCTTCTCCCAGCTGCGCGCCGGGGACGCCGTCGTGCTGCCCGACGACGGCTACCAGGCACTGCCCCTGGCACGCGCCCAGCTGGAGGCGTTCGGCATCGAGGTGCGCACCGCGCCCACCGTCGGCGACGCTCAACTCGCCCTGCTCGACGGCGCGAAGCTGCTGTGGATCGAGTCACCGTCGAACCCCGGGCTCGACGTGTGCGACATCCGCCGACTCGTCGAGGCGGCACACGCGCGTGGCGCGCTGGTGGCCGTCGACAACACGCTCGCCACCCCTCTCGGTCAGCGGCCGCTGGCGCTCGGGGCCGACTTCTCGGTGGCCAGCGGCACCAAGCAGCTCACCGGGCACGGCGACGTACTCCTCGGCTACGTCACCGGACGCGGCGGCGAGCCCATGACGGCCGTACGACGCTGGCGCAAGATCGTCGGGGCGATTCCGGGGCCCATGGAGGCGTGGCTCGCGCACCGGTCGATCGCCACCCTGCAGCTGCGTGTCGACCGGCAGAGCGCCGGCGCGCTGGCCGTGGCGGAGGCGCTGCGGGGGAGGCCCGAGGTGAGCGGGCTGCGATATCCGGGGCTGCCTGACGATCCCTCGCACAAGGTCGCCTCGCAGCAGATGCGGCGCTATGGCTGCGTCGTCTCCTTCACGCTGCCCACGCGCGCGCGTGCCGAGCGTTTCCTCGAGGCCCTGCGTCTGGTGGACGACGCCACGAGCTTCGGCGGGGTCCGCTCCACCGCGGAGCGGCGGGGCCGCTGGGGCGGGGACGCGGTGCCGGAAGGGTTCATCCGGTTGTCCGTGGGGGCCGAGGACACCGAGGACCTGGTGGCGGACGTGCTGCGTGCGCTGGAGGCATCGGCGCGATGACCGCTTTGCGCACCCCCTGCAGGCTTCTCCCGGCCGCGACGGACGGTCCGAGCCTCCCCCCTCGTGGCTCGGACCGCCCGCGGTTCTGCGCGCGAAGAACCGCGTCCACAAGGCTAGTTGACTCTGTGTCAGTGTCCAATCACTCTAGCGACAGAGACCTATCGACTTATTTATAGTTGTGCCCTGCCTCAGAGCCGGGAGGGAATCGGGAAAGAGGAGGAGGCGCCATGGATCTGGCCTTGCTACGCACGTTCGTGACCGTGCACCGGGCCGGCTCCTTCACCCGCGCCGCCGCTCTGCTGGGTCTGTCCCAGCCGGCCGTGACCTCTCAGATCCGCACTCTGGAGCGACAGGTGGGTCGCCCGCTGTTTCTGCGCCAGGCTCGCGGCGTCACCCCGACCAGCGTCGGCGACGAACTCGCCCACAAGGCCGCCCCGCATCTCGACGCCCTGGCGGAGATCGCTCAGACGGGCCTGGACGACGAATCCGCCGAGCGCACCCTGCACCTTGCCGGGCCTCTTGAGTTCACCGCCGAGCGGGCCCTCCCCGCGCTCACCGGGCCGTCCCCCGAAGACGGGCAGGGGTTCGCCGTGCGCGCGTCCTTCGGTACCGCGGAAGAGGTTCTGGAGGGCCTGGCGGCCGGGCACCATGACCTGGTCATCAGCACGGTCCGGCCGCGCGGAGGACTGCTCATGGCCACCCCGCTGTGCGACGAGGAGCACGTCCTGGTGGCCGCCCCCCAGTGGGACGAGCTGATCGACGCCGGGAAGCTGTGCCGCAAGGGCGCGTCCGCGCTGGAGAACCTTCCGGTCATCGAGGTCCATGAGTCGCTTCCCCTGGTCTCCCGCTACTGGGCCGCGGTCTTCGACTCCCGGCCGGCGGCCTCGGGCGCCGTCATCGTCCCGGACCTCCGCGCGGTGCTCGCCTGCGCGATCGCGGGCGCAGGGCTGGCGGTCCTGCCCCGATATCTGTGCGCGACCGCTCTCGAGCGCGGTGAGGTCGTCGCACTGCACGAGCCGGCGGTTCCTCCCCTGCGCACCTACGTCCTGGTCGTGCGCACCGGAACACTCGCAGTGCCCCAGGTGGCAAGGGCCCACGAGCGCTTGCTGGCGGCCGCTGCCGGGTGGACCTGACGGCATTTCCCGGTGGCGCTGACGCCATTTCCGGGCGATGTCACAGCCTGGCTCGGTCCGGTCACGCATCACGATGTTTCACGTGGAACCAGCCGGGCCACATTTCTCCCATGACCGTCCGACCCGTGGTCAAGCGCACCGCACGAGCCGTACTGCTTGACGGCGACAACCTGATCCTGATCAAACGCACCAAGCCCGGTGTGGATCCCTACTGGGTCACGCCCGGTGGCGGGGTCGAGCCGGACGACGCGACCGTCGTGGACGCCCTGCACCGCGAAGTCCACGAGGAGCTGGGGGCCAAGATCACGGATGTGGTGCCCTGTTTCGTGGACACCGTTGAGCACATCGGCGACGACGGGGGTGCGACCGGCGTGAAGGTGCAGCACTTCTTCGTCTGCCGTCTGGAGTCCATGGACCCGGCGCAGCGGCACGGACCCGAGATCGAGGAACCGGCGGGTGAGTACGAGATCGTCCGTGTGCCGTTCACTCGCGTCGGGATCGCCTCCGTCCACCTGGTGCCACTGTCACTGCGGCACTATCTCGACGGCAACATCGAGGGCGTCCGCGCCATGCACGCACCCGACCTCGGCTGATGTCCGCATCCGGTACTGCTGGACGCGCGTTCCATGTTTCACGTGAAACACCTGCTCGTCCTGAGCAGCCGGATGAGGTATGGCCAAAAGCACCTGTACTCACGGGGAAACGAGTGGACGCCGACAGCGCTGGTCGGACAGCCTGAACGACGTGCCGACTCCTTCCCTCGCCGATCTGCCCATCCGCCGTCTGACGCACCGCGATCTCGCCGCCTGCGCCGACTTGTCCGAGGATCGGGGGTGGCCGCGCGAGGAGCACAAGTGGGGCCTCCTTCTGTCAGCGGGAAAGGGCTACGGCATCGACGACCCTGACGGAGGCATCGTCAGTGCCTGCGTCGTCACCGAGTACGGACCGTACGGCGATCCCTCCTTCGGAGCCGTCGGCATGGTGCTGGTCGCCGCGCGGCACGCCCGACAAGGCGTGGGCCGACGCCTGATGCGGCACATCGTCTCCCTGATGGGCGCCACGCCGCTGACCCTGCACGCGACACCGAACGGCCGCCCGCTCTACGAGGAACTGGGCTTCAAGACCACGGGCCGGGCGGAAATGCTGCGCGGGCACTTCACACCGCGCGTCCCCGCTGCCACCCCTGCACCCGACATCGCCACACGTGCCGCGACGGCCGAGGACCTCCCCGCGGTCCTGCGTCTCGACGAGGAGGTCTTCGGCGCCGACCGTACGCACGTGATCACCCGTCTGCCCGCCTTCGCCGATCAGTTCCGGGTCGCCGAGGAGGCCGGCCGGATCATCGGCTACGCGGCGGCTTGGCCGAACATGGACACACAGGTAGTGGGCCCGTTGATCGCCAGGGACACCAAGACCGCACAGGCCCTGCTGTCCTCGCTCGCGGCCCGTACCGACCTGCCGCTGCGCACGGACATCGACGTACGGCACGAGGAGCTGCTGGCGTGGGCGAAGGCACAGGGACTGGAGTCGGTCGCCTTCAACTCCGTGATGACCTATGGCATCCCGGAACTGCCAGGTGACTGGCGCCGGCGTTTCGCGCCACTGACCGTGGCCGCCGGCTGACCACGCCGGTTGACCGACGCTGAGGCGCGGGCGAGCAGGAACGCTGGCGGACACCGAGTGGTCAGTGCCGGAGAGCGGCCTGCCGTCCGTCGCCCGCGCCCTCGGCTACCAGGACGCCGGGCCGGCCGGAGACATCGCCACGGCGCTCCAGGGCGGCGGAGACGACGGCGAGGAGGAGAGCGCCTGCGGCCAGGGCCGCGCCCACCCAATTCGGCGCCGTGTAGCCCAGACCGGCGGTGATGACCATGCCTCCGAGCCAGGCGGACAGCGCGTTGCCCAGGTTGAAGGCGCCGATGTTCACCGCCGAAGCGAGTGTCGGCGCGCCGTGCGCCTGGTCCAGGACGCGCTTTTGCAGCGGCGGGACGGTGGCGAAACCGAGAGCGCCGATGAGGACGATGGTGACGGCCGCGAGGATCTTGTGGTGAGCGGTCAGCGTGAACAGCGCCAGGACGACCGCCAGGGCGCCCAGCGACACGTACAGCATGGGCATCAGGGCACGGTCGGCGTACCTGCCGCCGACGAGGTTCCCGCCCACCATTCCGAGTCCGAAGAGGACCAGCAGCCAGGTGACGGACCCGTCGGCGAAGCCGGCCACGTGGGTCATCATCGGTGCGATGTAGGTGATGGCCGCGAAGACTCCGCCGAAGCCGAGGACGGTCATCGCCATGGCGAGCAGCACCTGGGCGTTCTTGAAGGCGGCCAGTTCGTGGCGCAGGCGTACGCCTGCGGGCCGCGGCATCTCGGGCACGAGCCGGGCGATGCCCACCAGCCCCACGACGCCCAGCGCGGCGACGACGGCGAAGGTGAACCGCCAGCCGACCGTCTGCCCGACCAGTGTGCCCAGCGGGACGCCGACCACGTTGGCGACGGTGAGCCCGGTGAACATCATCGCGATGGCCCCGGCCTTCCTGTCGGGGGCGACCAGGGCGGCGGCGACTACTGATCCGATGCCGAAGAACGCCCCGTGGGCGAGGGAGGCCACGACACGGCCGATCAGCATCACGGCGAAGGTCGGGGCGGCGGCGGAAAGCAGATTGCCCACGACGAACAGGCCCATCAGCACCATGAGCATCCGTTTGCGGGACGCCTTGGCGCCGAGGACGGTCATCAGCGGAGCGCCGAACATGACGCCGAGTGCGTAGCCCGTCACCAGGAGACCCGCGGTGGGAATCGCGACCCCGAAGTCGCCGGCGACCTCGGGCAGCAAGCCCATGATCACGAACTCGGTCGTTCCGATGCCGAAGGCTCCGATCGCGAGAGCCAGAAGCGCGAGAGGCACGAGGAGCAGCCCCTTCCAGAAGATTGCATAAGCTCTTTACGCTCGGCCACAATAGTTGCAGACGCGGGATATATGCAACCGCCGACTATCTCGGAACTGCCCTATCCTGATGTCGGCCGCTCGGGACGGAGGAGAACGCCCATGACTGCGACGGACCCCGCGCTCACCGCTCTCGCCCAGGGCTGGTGCGCGCTCTCCCTGCTGCACGGGAGGATCGAGGCCCACATCGAACGCGCCCTGCAAGCCGGACACGACCTGAGCGTGCGCGAGTACTCCCTGCTCGACGTGCTCAGTCGGCAGCACGACGGTGACGGAGGGCATCTGCAGATGAAGCAGGTGGCCGACGCGGTCCTTCTCAGCCAGAGCGCCACGACCCGGCTCGTCACCCGACTCGAGGACCGCGGACTCCTCGAGCGTTACCTCTGCCCCACCGACCGCCGGGGCATCTACACCAATGTCACCGAAGCCGGCCTGACGCTGCTCGCCGCAGCCCGTCCGACCAACGACGCCGCCTTGCGCGAGGCCCTCGACGAGGCCGCGGAGACCCCGGAACTGGCCCCCCTGGTCCGGGTCGTGGAGTCGCTCGGAGCACCCGCTGCCGCCCCATCGTCCTAGGGTGGCGCCATGGGAGATCTTGAAATACGAGCCGCCGTCGCTGAGGACGTTCCTGCGATCGTCGGCATGCTCGCGGACGACCCTCTGGGCGCGCAGCGCGAGTCGCCGGACGACCTGGGCCCTTATCTGGCCGCTCTGGAACGGTTGACCGCCGACCCCAACCAGCGACTGGTCGTCGCCGTGCGCGAGGGACGCGTCGTCGGCACGCTGCAGTTGACGATCGTTCCGGGCCTCTCCCGGCGCGGAGCGACCCGGTCGATCATCGAAGCGGTGCGCGTGCACGCCGACGAGCGCGGCAGCGGCCTGGGCACACGGTTCATCGAGTGGGCGATCGAGGAGTCCCGCGCAGAGAACTGCCAACTCGTCCAGTTGACCTCGGACGTCACCCGCACCGACGCCCACCGGTTCTACGAGCGGCTCGGCTTCACGGCCTCGCACGTCGGTTTCAAGCTGCAACTCTGAGACCGGCGTCGGGAAGCGCACACTGCATCGGGGACGCGCCCTGTTTCACGTGAAACAGGGCGCGTCCGCTCTCATCGCGCTGCGGAGATTCCCCGCCATCCCGCGGGGTCGACTCCGCCGGGCACTGCGGCCCCCTCGTCGTACGGCTGGCGCGTGAACACGAACGACCCCAGGTCCAGGTGGTCCACGCTCCCGTCGGGCCGCCGTACGGCCCTCAGGAGCTCTCCGGCGTAGTAGCCCTCCAAGCCGGTCCAGGTGCCGTCCCCGTTCGGCCGGAACCGGGAACGCCGACCGCCGCCCGACAGCGGCCCCAGGGAGACGAGGCCGTCGGACGTGACCCGCAAGGCGTGAGCGCTCGTGCCCCAGTACCACTGCCCCGCCAACTCCAGAACGGCGGCGTCGACTTCCGGCAGCGGGCGCCACGGCTCGGGGATGCGCGGCTCGGCGTCGGCGACGATGCGTACGAGATCGGACGCCACCTGGGACACCATGAGGCCGGAGGTGCAGTTGGCGAGCACCACGGCGGCCACGTCGTCCGCCACTCCGATGGTGAGAGACGCCAGGAAGCCCGGCACCGACCCGGAATGACCCACGAGCAGACGGCCGTCACGCTGCTGGATCTGCAGCCCGAGACCGTAGGTGGCTCCCTCGGCCAGATCCCCCGGCCCGGCGGGCGCGGACGGCGTCTGCATCTCGCGCAGGGTCTCCACGCCGAGCACGCGTTCGTCGCCCTGCGCCAGAAAGGCGGCGAAGCGCGCGAGGTCGCCGGTCGTGGACCAGAGCTGTCCCGCGGAGGCCATGCGCCCGAAGTCCTCGACGGGCTCGGGCAGCATGACGTCGGCCCACGGATGCACCGCCCAGCCGCCCGCCGCCGGCGCCTGGGGCCGGACGCCTGTGCGCGTCAGGCCCAGAGGTTCGATCACCTCACCGCGCACCGCCTCTTCCCAGGGCACCCCGCGGAGCTCTTCCACCAGGGCGCCCAGGAGCGTGTAGCCCACGTTCGAGTAGTGATACCGCCGTCCGGCCGCGCACGGAGCGGTCAGGTCGCCCAGGACGTCGGCGAGCCCGGGACGCAGCGAGCCCGGAGTGCGCTCCCACCAGGGGCCGGGCGATTCGGCGGCCAACCCGGCGGTGTGGGACAGCAGTTCGGCCACGGTGGTCTCGCCCGCGCCGGTGCCGGGCAGGTGCTTCTCCAGCGGGTCGTCGAGGCCGAGCACGCCCTCGTCACGCAGCCGCAGTACGAGGACGGCGGTGAAGGTCTTGGTGATCGAGCCGATCCGGTACTGCACGTCCTGGTCCGGCGCGTGCCCCTCGACCGAGGTCCGCGCCCCGTGCCACACGGTCTGCCCGTCCCTTACGACCGCGGCGACGAGCGACGGGGCCCGGCCTTCCGACTGGGCCACGGCGATCCGGTGAAGCAGCGCCCGCCGGGTGCCGGCCAGCAGGCCTTCCTGAGGTGTCGTCATGGGCCCAGTCCACCCGCAACACCCCTCGGCGTCGAGTTCATTTCCCCTGGGGCGCGGGATCAGGTCTGGGCCATGTCCACGAACCGTGAGTAGTGGCCCTGGAAGGCCACCGTGATCGTGGCCGTCGGGCCGTTACGGTGCTTGCCCACGATGATGTCGGCCTCGCCCGCCCGCGGGGACTCCTTCTCGTACGCGTCCTCGCGGTGCAGCAGGATCACCATGTCGGCGTCCTGCTCGATGGAGCCGGACTCACGCAGGTCGGACACCATCGGCTTCTTGTCCGTGCGCTGCTCGGGACCACGGTTGAGCTGCGAGAGCGCGATCACCGGCACCTCCAGCTCCTTGGCGAGCAGCTTGAGGTTACGGGACATGTCCGAGACCTCCTGCTGACGGCTCTCGGAACGCTTCGAGCCACCGGCCTGCATCAGCTGCAGATAGTCGATGATCACGAGCTTGATGTCGCTGCGCTGCTTCAGCCGGCGGCACTTGGCGCGGATCTCCATCATCGACAGGTTCGGGGAGTCGTCGATGTAGAGCGGGGCGGAGGAGACCTCGGGCATGCGGCGGGCCAGCCGGGTCCAGTCGTCGTCGGTCATGGTGCCGGAGCGCATGTGGTGCAGGGCGACACGGGCCTCGGCGGAGAGAAGACGCATCGCGATCTCGTTGCGTCCCATTTCCAGGGAGAAGATGACGCTCGGCAGGTTGTTCTTGATCGACGCCGCACGGGCGAAGTCCAGCGCGAGCGTGGACTTTCCCATGGCGGGACGGGCCGCGATGACGATCATCTGGCCCGGGTGCAGACCGTTGGTGAGCGAATCGAGGTCGGTGAAGCCGGTGGGCACGCCCGTCATCTCACCGCTGCGGGAGCCGATCGCCTCGATCTCGTCGAGAGCGCCTTCCATGATGTCGCCGAGCGGCAGGTAGTCCTCGCTGGTGCGCTGCTCGGTGACGGCGTAGATCTCCGCCTGGGCCCGGTTGACGATCTCGTCGACGTCGTCGTCGGCCGCGTATCCCATCTGGGTGATGCGGGTGCCGGCCTCGACCAGCCGGCGCAGGACCGCCCGCTCGTGGACGATCTCCGCGTAGTACTCCGCGTTCGCCGCCGTCGGCACCGTCTGGACGAGGGTGTGGAGATAGGAGGCCCCGCCGACCTTGTTGATCTCGCCGCGCTTCGTGAGCTCGGCCGCGATGGTGATCGGGTCGGCCGGCTCGCCCTTGGCGTAGACGTCGAGGATCGCCTGGTAGATCGTCTCGTGGGCCGGCTTGTAGAAGTCATGCCCCTTGAGGACCTCCACCACGTCCGCGATGGCGTCCTTCGACAGGAGCATGCCGCCGAGCACGGACTGCTCGGCGTCGAGGTCCTGCGGCGGCACCCGCTCGAAAGGCGTCCCGCCGCCCTCCCAGTCGCCGCTGTCCCGGCCCCGCTCGTGCTGCTCCTCGCGGCCACGGCCCCCGTCTCGCCGACGGGAGGCGGGCAGACGATCACTGGGACCGCTGTCGGCCCACGGGTCGTCCAAGGGCTCGGAAATGCTCACCGAGCCACCTCCTCCCGTCCGCCGAGCGGACCTCGCCGTGCATCTGTTCTACGGCACGACACTGACAATTGAGAGGCCCAACTCCGGTTGTGGCGCGTCGGTTTTGTGAGGTTTCACCGGCCGACGGACGGAGCGGGCGCCGGACCACGGTAGGCCCGCGGGCACCGTCAGCCAATCTGGTTATCCACAGGCCGTGTGGACGACGGCCCGGATGCTGTGGAGAACTCCGCCAAACCTGTGCACGACCCGGTGGACAGGCCTGTGAACAAGCCCTCGATTTTTCTCGATCAAGCCTTCCGACCTGCAATTTCCCCATCCACCGGCTGTGCAGAAGAAAAAGTTGCCCGGTCGGACCAAGATCCCTTCGAACGGCGCGCGAGAAGGAGTGGGACGCAACGCCGAGTAAGGGGTGTAGCGCAGTTGCGTCTCTTACCTGTGGACGATTAGATTAGTGCTCATGACACAGGCTCCCGCGCCCGCCGAGGCTCCCCGACGACGGCATGATCGCGAGATCCTCGCACTGGCCGTGCCGGCGTTCGGCGCTCTCGTCGCCGAGCCGCTCTTCGTCATGGCCGACAGCGCGATCGTCGGCCATCTCGGCACCGCCCAACTGGCCGGACTCGGCATCGCCTCCGCGCTCCTGACGACCGCCGTCAGCGTCTTCGTCTTCCTCGCCTACGCCACCACCGCCGCCGTTGCCCGCCGCGTCGGCTCCGGTGACCTCCCGGCCGCCATCCGGCAGGGCATGGACGGCATCTGGCTGGCGCTGGCCCTGGGCGCCGCCGTGATCATCGCCGTCCTTCCCGGCGCGCCGTCGCTCGTGGCCCTCTTCGGCGCATCGGACACGGCCGCACCGTACGCCACCACCTATCTGCGCATCTCGGCCCTCGGCATCCCGGCCATGCTCGTCGTCCTGGCAGCGACGGGAGTTCTGCGCGGGCTTCAGAACACAAGGACACCCCTCTACGTCGCGGTCGGCGGATTCGTCGCCAACGGCGCGCTGAACGCCGCGCTCGTCTACGGTGCGGATCTCGGCATAGCGGGATCCGCCTGGGGCACCGTCGTCGCCCAGTGGGCCATGGCCGTGGTCTATCTGGCGGTGGTGATCCGGGGAGCCCGCCGTCATGGTGCGTCCCTGCGGCCCGACGCCGCCGGAATCAGGGCGTCGGCCCAGGCCGGAGCCCCCTTGCTGGTCCGCACGCTCTCCCTGCGGGCGATTCTGATGATCGCCACCGCCGTGGCCGCCCGTCTCGGGGACGACGACATCGCGGCCCATCAGATCGCTCTGGGGCTGTGGAGCCTGCTCGCCTTCGCCCTCGACGCCATCGCCATCGCCGGACAAGCCATCATCGGGCGGTATCTGGGGGCCGATGACGCCCAGGGCGCTCGGGACGTCTGCCGCCGTATGGTCGAGTGGGGCATCGCCGTGGGCGTGGCACTCGGCCTGTTGGTCGTCGTCACCCGGCCGCTGTTTCTGCCGCTGTTCACCGGCGACCAGGCAGTGAAGGACGCCGCTCTGCCCGCTCTGCTCGTGGTGGCGCTCTCCCAGCCTCTCTGCGGCGTCGTCTTCGTACTGGACGGTGTGCTGATGGGTGCGGGAGACGGCCCCTATCTGGCCTGGGCGATGGTGGCCACGCTGGCCGTCTTCATCCCCGTGGCACTGCTCGTACCGGTTCTCGGCGGCGGTCTCACCGCGATCTGGGGAGCGATGACGTTGATGATGACCGTGCGGATGCTCACCCTCTGGCTGCGAGCGCGCTCGGGGCGCTGGGTCATCACCGGTGCGACCCGCTGACCGTTCCACGTGAAACCACCGTCGCCCAGCAGGCGTTTCACGTGAAACAGGCAAGCGGAAGGGGCCGCACCCGGTGGGTACGGCCCCTTCTCGGCTCTCAAGCCGATTCCCAGCTCTACGAGCCGGGCGAGCGACGCGATCAGGCCGCGACGACCTCGATGTTGACCTTGGCGGCAACCTCGGGGTGCAGACGCACGGACGTCTCGTGAGCGCCCAGGGTCTTGATCGGCGAGCCGAGCTCGATGCGGCGCTTGTCGACCTCGGGGCCACCGGAAGCCTTGATCGCCGAGGCGACGTCGGCCGGGGTGACGGAACCGAAGAGACGACCGGCGTCGCCGGAGCGAACGGCCAGACGAACCCGGACACCCTCGAGCTGGGCCTTCACCGCGTTGGCCTGCTCAATGGTCTGGATCTCGTGGATCTTGCGAGCACGACGGATCTGCTCGACGTCCTTCTCGCCGCCCTTGGTCCAACGGATCGCGAAGTTCCGCGGGATCAGGTAGTTGCGAGCGTAGCCGTCCTTGACGTCGACGACGTCGCCCGCGGCGCCGAGGCCGGAGACCTCGTGAGTGAGGATGATCTTCATTTGTCGGTCACCCTTCCCTTATCGCGCCTGGGCGGTGTAGGGCAGCAGCGCCATCTCACGGCTGTTCTTCACGGCCGTGGCGACGTCACGCTGGTGCTGCGTGCAGTTGCCGGTCACGCGACGGGCACGGATCTTGCCGCGGTCGGAAATGAACTTCCGCAGCATGTTCGTGTCCTTGTAGTCCACGTACGTGACCTTGTCCTTGCAAAAAGCGCAGACCTTTTTCTTAGGCTTGCGCACAGGCGGCTTCGCCATGGTGTTTCTCCTGTGTGATCAAGAAGTTGGGATACGACCCGCCTTCGACCCGGCCCGGACAACCGGGCCAGAAGGTCTAGAAGGGGGGTTCGTCCGAGTAGCCGCCGCCGCTGGAGCCGCCGGAGTTTCCACCCCAGCCGCCGCCACCGCCACCGCCGCCGCCCTGCTGGCCGCCGGCGGGAGCGCCGGTCGCCCAGGGGTCGTCGGCGGGAGCGCCGCCGCCCTGCTGGCCGCCGCCGGAGTTCCCACCCCAGCCGCCGCCACCCTGGCCGCCACCGCCGCCGTAACCACCCTGGCCGCCCTGGCCACTGCGGCCGGAAGCCTTGGTGACCTTGGCCGTGGCACTGCGCAGGCTGGCGCCGACTTCCTCGACGTCCAGCTCGTAGACCGTGCGCTTGACGCCCTCACGGTCCTCGTAGGACCGCTGCTTCAGCCGGCCCTGCACGATGACGCGCATGCCTCGCTGGAGCGACTCCGCGACGTTCTCCGCCGCCTGACGCCAGACGGAGCAGGTCAGGAACAGGCTCTCGCCGTCCTTCCACTCGTTCGTCTGGCGGTCGAAGGTGCGGGGAGTGGACGCGACACGGAACTTCGCGACCGCCGCACCGGAGGGGGTGAAGCGCAGCTCGGGGTCGTCGACAAGATTGCCGACGACCGTGATGACGGTCTCGCCTGCCATGGGGGAACCTCTCGGCGGGTTTGCTGCTGGCTGCTGGTGCTGCTACTCGGAATCCCGAGATCAGCTGAGCGTGAGCTCAGTGGGTCTCGGGGCGGAGGACCTTGGTCCGGAGGACCGACTCGTTCAGGTTCATCTGGCGGTCGAGCTCCTTGACGACCGCAGGCTCGGCCTGCAGGTCGATGACCGAGTAGATGCCCTCGGGCTTCTTCTTGATCTCGTACGAGAGACGACGACGGCCCCAGGTGTCGACCTTCTCGACCTTTCCGTTGCCCTCACGGACGACGGAGAGGAAGTTCTCGATCAGCGGGGAGACAGCGCGCTCCTCGAGATCGGGGTCGAGGATGACCATCACCTCGTAGTGACGCATGTGGAACCCACCTCCTTTGGACTCAGCGGCCACGGTCGATCCGTGGCAGGAGGGTTGTGATGCGTACGCAACGGTATCGGCCGCCACTGACAATCGAGGGTCGGCGAGCGACATCCTCGATCTGAGCTGGGCGGACTCCCTGGCATGGCCTGGGCAGACACCGGTGCAGAGGGTACAGAGTACCTGCACACGCGCTTCCGGTTGAAATCCGGCGTGGGTGACCGTCAATCTGTACACGTCGGGTGTGTATGGCGCTACGATGCGCCGCCTTCCGCAGGAGGTGCCGTATGGCACAGGCATTGCGACCCAATACCGCCGGATCTCTCTTCGCCACCGACGGCAGACCCCATCCGCTCCAGGACGCGCTGCTCGCGGTGACGCTGGTGCTCGGACTGACGGCCTTCATCACGTCGTTCTTCCACAGCCTGCATCTGCTCAGCTCCTGGACCGGACTGGTCGGGATCCTGACGGGGGCGTACGGGCAGTGGGTCTCCGAGACCACCCGTGAACGCTTCGGTCTGATCCTGGGTCTCGGCGCCTCGGGCTTCGGCTTCTTCATCGGCATGGCGCACGGCGGACTCTTCGGCGGACTCTGGTGACCCGGCCGGCGCCGCCGGCCGCGGCGCCCCGGGTCCCCTGCGTCCCGTAGGACACCCGGAACACCCACGAACCCAGACGGAACGCCCCGGCTGCGCGCGGGCCGGGGCGCAGGTTCCCCACGCCCAGTCAGGCCGCTCGAAAGGCGCAGTAGGCTTCGGCGCGAGAGCCGGAGCCCCTGAACCCATGGGGACACACCAGCCCGAGGAGCGCCCCGAATGAGCCTGACCCTGAGGACGATCAGCCGCGAGCAGCATCTGGCGTACATCCAGAGCCTGCCGTCGGCGAGCCACATGCAGGTTCCGGCCTGGGCCGACGTCAAGGCCGAGTGGCGTTCGGAGAGCCTCGGCTGGTTCGACGAGCGGACCGGCGAACTGGTCGGCGCGGGTCTCGTCCTCTACCGCCAGCTGCCCAAGATCAAGCGCTACCTGGCCTATCTGCCCGAGGGCCCGGTCATCAACTGGTACGCGCCGAATCTCACCGAGTGGCTCGAACCGATGCTGGCGCACCTCAAGCAACAGGGCGCGTTCTCGGTGAAGATGGGCCCGCCGGTGATCATCCGCCGCTGGGAGGCCACTTCCATCAAGGCCGGAATCCAGAGCCCGGACGTGAAGCGGCTGCGCGACATCGAGGCCGACTTCATCGAGCCGCGCGCGTTCGAGGTGGCCGACAAGCTGCGCCGCATGGGCTGGCAGCAGGGCGAGGACGGCGGGGCCGGCTTCGGCGACGTCCAGCCGCGTTACGTCTACCAGGTGCCGCTGGCGAACCGTTCCCTCGAAGAGGTCCACAAGAACTTCAACCAGCTGTGGCGCCGCAACATCAAGAAGGCCGAGAAGGCGGGCGTCGAGGTCGTCCAGGGCGGTTACCACGACCTTGAGGAATGGCAGCGGCTGTACGAGATCACCGCCGTGCGCGACCACTTCCGGCCGCGCCCGCTGTCGTACTTCCAGCGCATGTGGTCGGCCCTCAACACCGAGGACCCCAACCGGATGCGGCTGTACTTCGCCCGCCACAACGGCGTGAACCTCTCGGCGGCCACGATGCTGATCGTCGGCGGACACGTCTGGTACTCGTACGGCGCCTCCGACAACATCGGCCGCGAGTTCCGTCCGTCGAACGCCATGCAGTGGCGCATGCTGCGCGACGCCTACGCGCTCGGCGCCACCGTCTACGACCTGCGCGGCATCTCCGACTCCCTGGACGAGACCGACCACCTCTTCGGCCTGATCCAGTTCAAGGTCGGCACGGGCGGCCAGGCCGCCGAGTACCTCGGCGAGTGGGACTTCCCGCTGAACAAGCTGCTCCACAAGGCCCTCGACATCTACATGTCACGCCGCTGACGTCCCGTCCAGTGCTTGCATGTCTCCGACACCCCTGACGCACTTCCCCCACAACCGCAGCCCCGAGAAAGGTCCCAGGTCCGGCCATGGCGCTCACCCTCTACGTCGACACCGCGCGCTGGCGGGCGCACCACAAGCACGTGCAGGAGCAGTTCCCGGGGCTCGTACCGGTCTGCAAGGGCAACGGCTACGGCTTCGGGCACGACCGGCTGGCGGAGGAGGCCACCCGGCTGGGTTCGGACGTCCTCGCCGTCGGCACGACGTACGAGGCCGCGCGCATCAAGGACTTCTTCGGCGGCGACCTCCTGGTGCTGACGCCCTACCGGCGCGGTGAGGAGCCCGTCCCGCTGCCCGACCGGGTCGTGCGCTCGGTGTCGTCGGTGGACGGCGTGTACGGCCTCGTGGGGGCCCGTGTGGTCATCGAGGTGATGTCGTCGATGAAGCGGCACGGCATCAGCGAGCAGGACCTGCCGCAGCTGCACGCGGCCATCGAGAACGTCCGGCTGGAGGGCTTCGCCATCCACCTGCCGCTGGACCGCACGGACGGCTCCGACGCCGTCGAGGAGGTCATCGGCTGGATGGACCGGCTGCGCGCGGCCCGTCTGCCGCTGCACACGATGTTCGTCAGCCACCTCAAGGCCGACGAACTCGCGCGACTGCAGCAGCAGTTCCCGCAGACCCGCTTCCGGGCCCGGATCGGCACGCGGCTGTGGCTCGGGGACCACGACGCCACCGAGTACCGCGGCGCCGTCCTGGACGTCACCAAGGTCGCCAAGGGGGACCGCTTCGGCTACCGGCAGCAGAAGGCCGCCTCCGACGGCTTTCTGGTCGTCGTGGCGGGCGGTACGTCGCACGGGGTCGGCCTGGAGGCCCCCAAGGCCCTGCACGGCGTCATGCCGCGCGCCAAGGGCGTCGCCCGGGCCGGTCTCGCCACCGTGAACCGGAACCTCTCGCCGTTCGTCTGGGGCGGCAAGCAGCGCTGGTTCGCCGAGCCGCCGCACATGCAGGTGTCCATCCTGTTCGTGCCCTCGGACGCACCGGAGCCGCACGTCGGCGACGAGCTGGTGGCCCATCTGCGGCACACCACCACCCAGTTCGACCGGCTCGTGGACCGCTGAGCGGCTGACA
The DNA here is from genome assembly GCF_040299045.1 of Streptomyces sp. NPDC001027. Lineage (NCBI taxonomy): Bacteria > Bacillati > Actinomycetota > Actinomycetes > Kitasatosporales > Streptomycetaceae > Streptomyces > Streptomyces sp. NPDC001027. Next base: position 32 of record NZ_JBEPBI010000051.1, on the reverse strand, counting down.
GACGTGGCAGAGGCCGTGGGCGGAGGTTGCGC
>NZ_JBEPBI010000050.1:0-47980 GCF_040299045.1 Streptomyces sp. NPDC001027 | reverse complement strand
CCCCACAAAAAACACCCCCCCCCCCCAACACGTTTTTTTTTTTTGGTTGACTGTTTTACAGCGGTGTGCTCCCCCCTCCGGGGGGGGGGGGCCCGCGCGGCCGCCGCGGCGGCCGCTCCGCTCCGTTGCGAGGTGGGTGGTCATCGGTCCGCTTCGCTAGTTGACGGTGTATCCGAGGGACTTGGCCTTGTCGGTGATGGCCGTCTGCCAGGTGCCCAGGGTGTCGGTGAGGGTCTTGCCCGAGTTCAGGGCCGGGACCACGGTGGAGGAGTAGATCGCTTCCTGGCTGTACTGGGTGGCGGACCAGCCGGGCCAGATGAGTTCCGCCGCCTCCTGGAAGACCGGGCTGACGTCCTGGGCGAAGTAGCCGGTCTTCTTCTGGCCGGCGAGCCAGGCGACGGCTGCCTCCTTGTACGCGGGGTAGGTGCCCGCGGTGGCCTGGTACTCGTTGGAGGTCGTCATCCAGGTGACCAGGTCGGCGGACGCCTTGAGGTTCTTGCTGTGGGAGGAGACGAACCACAGCCCGCCGCCGACATTGCCGGTGTAGTTCTTGGCGTCGCCCTGGAACTTCAGCGGCGACGCGGCGGCGATCTGCCCCTTGGGGATCTTGAAGGTGGAGTTGAAGAGCACCTGCCCGTACCAGGAGGGGCCGGGGAGCAGAAGGACCTTGCTCGCCTCCTTCTTGATGAAGCCGGCGCTGAAGACGGTGTCCTTGGACACCGAGCCCTTGGCGATCAGCCCGTCGAGCAGCTTCGCCATCCGGGTGCACTTGGCGTCCTGTAGGTCGACCTTGACCTTGTTGGCGTTGGTCACGGTGCTGGCGGGGCACTGGCTGGCCTAGAAGTACACCTCGGGGCTCCAGGCGTCCCCGGCGGTTCCGACCAGGTAACCGGGGTGCTCCTTGGCGACCTTCTTGCCGAGGGCCTCGTACTCCTCCCAGGTGGTCGGGACGGAGTAGCCGAACTTGTCCAGGAGCTTCTTGTTGTACCAGAGCACGTTCTGGGCGAGGTCGTTGCGCAGGCAGTAGGTGGCGCCGTTGGCCTTGCAGGGGTTCAGCGCGCCGTCTGCGAAGCCGTCCAGGGTGGACTGCGGGATCAGGCCCTTGTCGACGGGTGCGGCGAAGGGGGTCTTGCCCTGGGTGGTCCAGCTGCCGTCGTTGACGTTGGCGCTGAAGGCGACGTCCGGCCAGCCGCTGCCGCTGCGGTCGAACAGCCGGACCTTGGTCTGCAGGTCGTTGGCGCCGTTGGCGTCCCCGCTGTACGTGACGATCTTGATCTTCACGTCCGGGTGGGCCTTCTGATAGGCCTGCACGCCGGGGACTCGGGCGGCGTCCGCCCAGACCGTGATCGGGCTGCCCGCCTCCTGCTTCACCGGCTTGAAGACCGCAGGGGAGGAGGACGCCCCGGCGGATGTGGGGTCCGCGCTGCCGCAGGCGGCGAGCGCGAGAAGGGAGACGGCGCCCAGGGCCGCTCCGGCAACGCGTCTGACCTGACGGCGGGAGGTGACGGGAACGTCGCTGTTCATGACTGACCTCATGTCTGGGTTCTGCGGAGATCCGCGGGATGTCGGCGCAAGCACCGGAGAGGGGAGGCGTGGAGGGATCAGGTACCGAAGGCGTGGAGGGTCGGGTACGGCGTGATCGTGGGAGAGGGGCGGGCTGATCAGGCCTTCGGCGGCGCGAAAGTTTCCTTGTCGACAAACCGCTGGAGGACGGGAGGGTAGTCCAGGCCGGCGGGCAGCGCCACGCCGGGCCCGGTGGGGGCGTGGACGAGTCCTTGGGCGTCGATGCCGCTCTCGCGGCTGATGGGATTGCCCATGACCAGGGACTCGTAGTAGGTGGTGTTCGAGATGGCCATGCACAGGTGCCGGTTGGGGATCTCCGGTCCGTGCACCTCGGCGCGCAGCCGGTAGGCGTCGGCGAGGTGGGCGGTGCGCATGGCGCCGGTGAAGCCGCCACGCAGTTGGGTGGAGGCTCGGACGCCGAAGGTGGCGGCGCCGGCCTGGATGAAGTCGGCCGAGTTCATGTGGGCCCCGTCGGAGGTCTCGGCCACCAGCAGGGGCACCGCAACCGCGTCGGCGAGGCGCTTGTACGCGGTGATGCTGAACTCCCGGATCGGCTCCTCGTACCAGAGGTAATCCGCGTCGGACAAGGCGTGCCCGAGGTAGATCGCGTCGGGGAGGTCGAATCCTGCGGACCCGTCGAACATCAGGGGAATCGCGTCCCCCACGTGTTCCCGTAGGGCCACCGACAGCCGGGCGTCGCGGCGTGCGTCGCCCCAGGCGTGAAGCTTGATGGCGGGGTATCCGAGTTCCAGGGCCTGGTCGGCGATGTCCAGGTACTCCTCCACCGAGGAGTAGGTGACGGTCGAGGCGTAGGCGGGGATCGAGGTGCGGAAACCGCCCAGCACCTGCCAGGTGGGCCGGTCCGCGAGCCGGCCGGCCAGGTCCCACAGTGCGGTGTCGACGAGGCCGAGCAGATACAGGGGCAGCTCCTCAGTGCGGTCCAGCTCCCATATGCGGTGCCACAGCCATTCCCGCTGCAGCGGGTCCTGGCCCACGAGCTCCTTGCGCAGGAAGCGGTCCAGCAGGTCCGCCAGGATGACGGCGCTGCCCCGACGGGGGGCCATGGCGATGCCCTCGACTCCTTCGTCGGTGCAGATGCGCAGCACGGCAGCCTCGCCGTCCGGCGGGCTGCCCTGCAACCCGTCACGCCAGACGAACGGCGGACTGGCGCCCGGAACCCGGACCGGATAGCTCTCCACGTCGGCAATGCGCACGGTCGTTACCCCTTGCAATGGCAGCTGCTGCTGCGAAATTTTCGTGTAACGTAAGTCGTCATACGAATGCTGTCAAGGTGTTCGGAGCAGTAGACTCTGCGATCGTCCACACCGGCGAGGGGGCCCCATGGCGAAGAGCGGTCGAAACGGCGTCGAGGATCCGGCGGCCCTGAAGCCCTGGCCCAAGCGACCTGCGCGGCTGGCCCACGCGGTGGTGGAGTCCCTTACCGACAGCATCGTCTCGGGTGCCATCCCGTCGGGCTCCACCTTGCCGGTCGAACCCGAACTGTGCGAGACGTTCGGCGTCAGCCGCATCACGATCCGTGAGGCGGTCAAGTCGCTGGAGGCCAAGGGGTTGGTTCGGGCCCGGCAGGGTTCCGGCACCACGGTCACCCAGTCCGAGGAGTGGAATCTCCTGGATCCCGTCGTGCTGGCGGCCACCGTCCAGCACGACGACGAACTCGTCGTGCTGGACCACCTTGTCGGCGTGCGTTCGGTCCTTGAGGCGCAGATGGCGGCCCAGGCCGCCGAACTCGCCACCGATGACGATCTCCGGGAGGTGGAAGGGCTGCTCGACCGCCTCGAAGACGAAATCGCCACTCCCGCCCGGTTCGTCGAGAGCGATGTGCTCTTCCATGACCGGATCATGCAGGCGTCCCGGAACAGGCTGGGCCGTTCCATCATCCGGACCGTGCACACCCAGGCCCGCAGTACGTTCCTGTACACCGGCACTCCCGACGGCCGCGCGTGCGAACAGGCGAACGCCGAGCACAGCCGGATCGTCGAGCGGCTCCTGGCCCGCGACCCCGTGGGTGCAGCGCAGGCCATGACGGCCCACATCGAAGCGGCCTGGAGCCGCCGCCGTGTCCCGCACTCCGGTGGCACCGGCTGAACGCACCCCGCACCTTTGCGTGCCCCGGAACCCGCCCCCGAGCCGTCAGGCCGGGGGCGGGTTTCTTTTGTGCTGCAGATCTATTTCTGCGGCACATATTGACAGCATACGTATGACGACTAACGTTACGTCGCCGTATCACCTCCGCAATCACCGCAGGGCTGTGTCCTCCTGAGGGGGATGACGCAGCCCTGCGCGTGCCCTCTTGCACCACCGGAAGGTCTCAGATGCGCCCAACCCGCTCCCGTCGCACACTGAGTGACCGGCTCAGACCATGTCTGGCCGCACTCGCGCTCCTCACCGCCTCTGCCGGGGCCGTCGTCGCGCAGGCGGTGCCCGCGTCCGCCGCCACGGCCGCGACGCTCCATGTGTCCCCCAACGGCACCGGCACCGCCTGCTCGACCAGCCAGCCGTGCTCCCTCACCCAGGCCCAGACCAACGTCCGGGCCATGAACAACTCCATGACGGGCGACATCGTCGTGGAGGTCGCTGACGGCACGTACCGGCTGACGGCCCCCCTCACCTTCACCTCGGCGGACTCCGGCACCGGCGGTTACTCGGTGATCTGGAAGGCCGCGCTGGGCGCCCGTCCGGTCATCACCGGCGCGCAGCGGGCCACGGGCTGGACGCTGCACGACTCGGCGAAGAACATCTGGCAGGCCGACGTCGGCACCGGGTTCGACACCCGGCAGCTGTACGTCGACGGCGTCCTGGCGACCAGGGCCCGCTCCTCGATCAGCCGCGCCGACCTGACCGCGACCACCAGCGGCTACACCTTCACCAACACCGCGCTGAACTACCTCAACAGCCTTGCGAATCCCGGTCGTGCGGAGATCCACGGCATCGGATCCTTCACCGACCGCTATTCCCCGGTGTCCGGCATCAGCAACGGCACCATCACCATGGATCAGCCGGCCTGGGACGACAACACCTTCGGCTACGACACCCTGACCAAGCCCTTCCGGTCGGCATCGCTCTACATCGAGAACGCCTACGAACTCCTCGACACGGCCGGCGAGTGGTACCTCGACACGAGCTCCGGCACCCTGTACTACAAGCCGCTCGCGGGACAGAGCATGAGCACCGCGGACGTCGAGGTGCCGAAGCTGCAGTCGCTCATCGACGTCGGGGGAAGCTATGCCTCTCCCGCCACGCACATCACGTTCTCGGGGCTCCAGTTCTCGGGCACCAGCTGGCTGGGCCCCAGCAGTGACGGCTACGCCAGCCAGCAGACCGGCGCGTACCTCAAAGGTACGTGGGACCGTCCGTCGGACGCGCTGACCTCCTGCCAGGGCGGCTGTCCGCTCTTCGAAGCGACCCGCCCCCACTGGGACCAGATGCCGGCCGCCGTCCAGGTCTCGGCCGCCGACCACATCACCTTCACCGGCAACCGGTTCACCCAGCTCGGGCAGGTGGGCCTCGGCATCGGCCAGGACGCCAACGCCCACGCCAGCGGGGTCGGCCTCGGTGCCGACACCGTCACCGCCACCGGCAACGTCTTCACCCAGGACGCGGGCGGAGGCATCGTCGTCGGCGGGCTCCAGGCGGACGCGCATCACCCCAGTGACAGCCGGATGACCAACAAGAACATCACCCTGAGCAACAACGTCATTCACGACGTGGCGCTCGACTACCGGGACATGTCGGCCATCCTGGCCACCTACGTCAACGGCGCGACCATCTCGCACAACGAGGTGTACAACCTGCCCTACTCGGGGCTGACCATCGGTTACGGCTGGGGCACCAACGACCCGGGCGGCAGCCAGGACTACGTGAACCGCGGTCTGTACGACTACCAGCCCGTCTACACGACCCCCACCACCGCCGCGAACAACCACATCACCGACAACTACCTCCATGACGTCATGCAGCAGATGAACGACGGCGGCTGCATGTACACCCTCTCGGCGTCACCCGGCAGCACCTTCGAACGCAACTACTGCCACACCAACAACAACTACTACGGCTTCTACCACGACGAGGGATCCAGGAACTTCACGGACACCAACAACGTCTTCCGCAACGTGGGCCGGTGGTCCCAGCAGAACGGCTCCTCCACCAACAACACCGGTGCCCTCACCTTCCAGGACAACTGGTCGACCACGTCCTCGACCAACGTCTTCAACGGACAACGCGGTGATGTGGTGAGCGGCACGGTGGTCGTCTCCGACGGCAACTGGCCCTCCGGCGCCCGCACGGTCATGGACAACGCGGGCATCCAGCCCCAGTACCGGCCCTTGACCACGGACCCTGTCACGGCCCCTTACAGCGGCTATTCCTCCACTCCCGCCCTGACCGGCCAGAGCGGCGGTCGCTTCACCGTCACCGATGCGGGAGCCGACATCTGGGGTGCCGGCGGCCAGCACGACGACGCCTACGGCACCGCCTACCTGGCGAACTCCGCTGTAGCCGGCACCTCGGTGACCGCGCGGGTCGACAACGTCGACAACACCAACGGCTGGGCCAAGGCGGGCGTCGTCCTGCGCAACAGCCTCACCGGCAACGGCTCCTCTCCGGGATACGCGGTCGCCACGGCGACCCCGAGCCACGGCGTGTGCTTCCAGTGGGACTCCACCGCGGACGGCTACCTGGACCAGATGTCGTGCACGTCCTCGACGGTCAAGGCGCCGGTGCGGGTGCGGCTCACCCGCACGGCCACCCAGGTGTCCGCCTTCTATTCCACCGACGGATCCGCCTTCACCCAGATCGGCTCGGCGGTCACCCTGCCGTCCATGGCCGCCACTCAGGACGCCGGTGTCATCCACAGCGCCCACAGCACCACCGTCGGCAGTGCGACCTTCAGCAACCTGCGGATCGTCACCTCCCCGTTCAAGGCCTACGGCTCCATCCCGGCCGCGGTGGGCCAGAGCCAGGGAGTGACCTCCCTGACCAACGCGGGTATCGACACCTGGGCCTCGAGCACGCAACACGACGACGACTACTCCGCGGCCTACCAGTCCGGCGTGGCGGGAACGTCGTCGACCGTCACCGTCCATGTCGACAGCCAGGACAACACCAATATCTGGGGCAAGGCCGGCCTGATGCTGCGCAACGACATCACCGGCACCGGCTCCTCCACGGGATACCTCGTCCTCGCCGCCACGCCGAGCAAGGGCGTCGCCATGTCGTGGGACTCCAACAGTGACAGCTATCTCGACGCCGCCACCACGAAGACCGGCACCGGCACCGTCGCCCCGGTCTGGCTCCGCCTGGTCAGGAGCGGCGACTCGGTCACCGGCTCCTACTCCGCCAACGGGACCAGCTGGACCACGGTGGGTACGGCGACGCTGACCGGTGCCAACAGCACCGAGGACGCGGGCGTGTTCTTCAACGCTCACACCGGAGCACCCGGCACCGCGAAGTTCAGCCAGTTCTTCGTGAGCTGACGAAGCAGTTCCGGTAACGGTCTCCGGGTTGTGGTGGGGGTTTCCGCACCACAACCCGGAGATCCGTCATGCCCGCGCCGAACTCCGCGCAGCAACGAAACCTCAACGCCCGCGGCAACGGAGGCAGAGGGCCGCCGACCACATCGATGCCGACGTGCTCGCGTTGGGGCAGCTGCCGACGCTGGAGCTGTGCCACCGCCACGCGCGAGGGCCGAGGACCGTATCCACGCTGCCCAAGCCACCGGCCTGCGCCGCATCCGCCACTTTGCCAGGCACTGGCCATGGGCAGGCCTGATCACCAAGGCTCTGCAACAGCTCGGCAGCACTGCCAAGTCCCGGCTGAACGGCCACATCCTGGTGAGCAGCTCCACGGCCTTAAGCAGTGGAAACCTGTGCCCATCCGACGCGACAGACGCGCCACCAGCCTGCCCCGTGCAGAAATGTCCGCCCCGAACAACCCGAAAGGCCGTCAGCAAGTTGATGGCCCTCACACGAGATCGAGGCTAGCGCGACTCATGCCATTGCTTCGCGCCGCGGGAAACCTTGCGTGAGTACTGAAGGGGACGACCTCGCGGAGCTCCACTACTGCGCCCAGGCGAGTGCGTTGGCTGCGGCCGAGGAGATAGGCGAAGACCAAGATGGCGATGGTCCCAGCGGCGATCGCTGGGATCATCGGCACAAGGATGTCGATCGGTGAGACCTTCAGGGCCGCTGCCTCACGAGCGGTGGAGCCGCCCAACAGCACGGTGTTGAGTACGCCGTTGGCGGTGGCGGTCACACAGGTCAGGACGACGGGGCTCATGTCGAGACGGAGGTAGACCGGCAGGAGGGCGGAGGTGACAATGATGAGCGTTGTCGAGCCGTCGCCGTCGGCCCACCATCCGCAGGATGGCTCTGACGAGCGAGTCGAGGCGACCGACGTCGATCATGATGCCGAAGAACGTGATGGCGGAGAATAGCAGGACTGCGGTGGGCGCGACGTCCTCGATCGACTCAGGCGGTGACCCAGTAGGTGCGCGTGTTGGTGAACTCGCGGATGCCGGCGGCAGCCAGTTCGCGGCCGTAGCCGCTGCGTTTGGTACCGCCGAAGGGCAGGCGCGGGTCTGAGGCGACGATCGCGTTGACGAAGGCCGCCCCGCTGGTGATCCTGTGGGCGAGGGCGACGCCCCGGCCGGGGTTGGATGTCCAGATACTCAGGCCGAGTCCGTACGCAGTGGCGTTCGCGAGACGTACGGCGTCCTCGTCGTCCCGGGCGACGGTGATCGCGGCGAGCGGGCCGAAGGTCTCCTCGTCGAAGGCGGCTATGCCCGGGCCGGTGTCCGCCAGGACGGTGGGCTGGTAGAAGTAGCCGTCTCGGGGGAGCGCTTTGCCTCCGGTCAGCAGGCGGGCGCCGGCGGCGACGGACTTCTCGACCTGCCGCTGGATCGCCGCCCGCAGGTCATTGCGGGCGAGCGGGCCGACCTGGGTGTCCCGTTCGCGCGGGTCGCCGACCCGCAGGGCTTCGACGCCCGCCACGAACGCGGCGGTGAAGGCGTCCACAACGGAGGCGGCGATGATGAACCGCTTCGCGCACACGCAACTCTGACCAGAGTTGGTGAAACGCGCCTTCACCGCGGCCGCTGCGGCCGCTTCGACGTCGGCGTCGTCCAGGACCACGAAGGCATCCGAACCGCCCAGTTCCAGTACGGACTTCTTCGCCGCGCGCCCTGCCGCCGAGCCGACGGCCGCGCCTGCCCGGTTGCTCCCGGTCAGGGTGACGGCGGCGACGCGGTCGTCCTCGATGAGCCGGGAGGTGACCTCCGGCACGGCGCCGTCGGCGATCACCAGTGTGGTCACCAGATGCTCGGGGAAACCGGCCTCGACGAAGAGGTCCTGCAGGGCGAGCGCGCTGCCGGTGACGTTGGAGGCGTGCTTGAGCAGGATTCCGTTGCCCGCGACCAGGGATGGGACGGCGAAGCGCATGACCTGCCAGATGGGGAAGTTCCACGGCATGACGGCCAGGACCAGACCGATCGGCTCGTGGGCGACCCAGGCTTCGGCTCCGTCGATGTCCACGCGTTCGTCGGCGAGGATTCCCGGGCCGTGCTCGGCGTAGTACTCGGCGGTCAGTGCGGACTTGCTCACTTCGCCCTCTGCCTCGCCGACCGGCTTGCCCATCTCGGTGACGGCCAGATGGGCCAGGGCTTCCTTGTGTTCAGCAAGGACGTGGGCCAAGTGACCGACGCGGGTGGCCCGTTCGGAAGCGGGGACGCGGGCCCAGGCGCGGGCGGCGGCATGAGCACGCTCTACAGCCGCCTCGATCCTTACGGTGTCCCAGGCTTCGTACTCGGCGAGCGGTTGTCCTGTGGCGGGGTTGGTGGTGCGGATGGTGGCGCTCATGAGGTGGGGGCTCCTCCCTTGTCGTGCTGGGAGAGGTGCTCGAAGGTCTCGCCGGTGGCGGTGATGGTGCGGGTGACGTCCCGGCCGCCGTAGACCCAGTAGATCCGCATGACGCCCTCGCCGCGGTTGAAGAACCGGTGCGGGATCCCGGCGGGCACCCAGGTCGCCTGGCCGGCCTCCAGATCGAAGAACTCTCCGTCGATCTCCGCGGTCGCCTCACCTTCGAGGATCAGGACCGACTCCTCGACGTTGTGGCTGTGCAGGGGCAGACCGGTGCCGGGCTGGAACACGGTCTGGCCGGTGGTGATGACGGCTTTCTGTGAGTTCCACTTGCCGACGTAGGGGACGGTGGCCACTCCGCCACCACGGTCGAAGCGTTCGACCTCGTCGGGATGGATGAGCAGGTTCGGCGGGGTGGGCTTGGCGCACATGCGGCGGCTCCGATCGAGAGGTCAGGAGTGGTGGAACAGGCGACGGGAGAGCGTGTTGACCTGGCTGCCGGGGACGATGTACTTCGCCGCGGCCTCCCGCCAGACCTGGAAGTGGGGTGCGGCTCGGTGTGCCTCGACGGCGGCCTCGTCGTCGTAGATCTCGTGGAAGACGAAGTGGTGGTCGTCGGCCAGGTCGCACACGACGTCGAAGTAGCGGCAGCCGGGCTCGTCGGTGAAGGAGCGCTCGGCGTTCGCCTCGATGGCCTCGAGGAAGGCGTCACGGCAGCCGGGGACGACCTGGAGGGACACGGTCAGCGCGATCATGCGGACAGCTCCTGCGGAGTGACGGGACGGGGCAGGGGTACGGCGGTGGCTTCGGCGATGCGGCCGAGGGAGAACCAGGTGTCGTCGGCGAGGGTGATGCCCTCGCTGCGCAGGCGCTCGGCGGTGCGGGCCTCCGGCTCGCCGGGGACGAAGATCTCGGCCGTGCCCGGGGCGGCGGGGGTGGACTTGGTCTCCTCGATCAGGTTCTCCATCCGCTGTTCGAACTCGGCCGGGTCGGCCATCGCCGCGATGTCGATGCAGATCAGCAGGTGGCCGACGCCGCTGCGGCCGCTGGGGCGGTAGGGACCGACGACCGCCGAGCCGAAGGCACTGCCGGTGAGCACGCCTGCCAGCACGTCGAACATGAAGGAGATGGCGTAGCCCTTGTGTCCGGCCATCGGCAGGATCAGGCCCTCGATGGCGCGGCGCGGGTCGGTGGTGGGCACGCCGTCCGCGTCGGCTGCCCAGCCGTCGGGGATGGGCTCGCCGCGTTCCTTGGCGTGGTAGATCTTGCCCCGCGCGACGGCGGTGTTGGCGATGTCCATCACGACGGTGCCGTAGCGGCCGCCCGGGGCGGCGATCGACCACGGGTTGGTGCCGATGCGCTTCTCCCGACCGCCCCAAGGGGCCATTGCCGGACTGGCGTTGGTGGCCAGCAGTGCCACACAGCCCCGCTCGGCGGCCTTGCGGGTGAAGTACGCGGCCGTTCCGAAGTGACCGGAGTTGCGGACCCCGACCGCGCTGATCCCGTGCCGGCGGGCGCGCTCCACACCCCAGGTCACCGCACGGTCGGTGAGCACCTGGCCGAGACCGTGACACCCGTCCACGACCACGACGGCGCCGCTGTCGGTCACGACCTCGGGAGCGGCGACGGCGGTGGTCGCGCCACTTGCGAGACGACCGAGGTACCAGGGCAGGCGCAGCATCCCGTGGGACGGATGGCCCCACAGCTCGGCGGTCATCAAGGTGTCCGCGAGCAGCCGGGCGTCCGCGGGCGGAACGCCGTGGGCTTCGGTGGCGGCGGCGGCGAATCGGAGCAGGTCGGCGGCGCCGACGGTTTGCGGCATGAGACGGCCCCTCGTAACGAGGAATGATGTATCCAGTCCTGTATACAGGATGGCTCATGCGGAAGCCACCAGCACGGTTGACCGCCGGATCGAGACGCGCAGGGGGGCTACTGGCGGTCGACATCCAGGTGGACGTTGGTGCCGAGCGCGAAATCCTGGCCGGTCAGGCTGTCGATGAGCGCCTGGAGGGTCTGCGCGAGATGGTGCCGGGCGGCCGCTTCCGCCGCCTGTGCGTCGCCCTGCACGATCGCCTTCAGCATCGCGCGGTGCTCCTCCAGCGACGTGAGCATGCGGCGCTGGCCGCTGTGCGAGAGATGCCTCAGCCGTACGGTCTCGCTGCGCAGGTCACCGATCGTGCGGGCGAGATAGGGATTGCGGCAGGCGGCGATGACGGCCTGGTCGAAGCCCTCGGTCACCTCGTAGAAATCCTGGTAGGACCGCGTCTGCGCGGCGGCGTCCAGCGCACGGAAGGACTCGTCGAACTCCTCCAGCCGCTCCAGCAGTTCACGGAACGGCACCAGCACGCGCCCATCGGCCGCCCCCGCCGTCGCGACCGATGCGGCCGCACGAGGCTCCAGCAGCATCCGGAACTCGAACAGGGCCCGCACCCCACCCAGCGAGATCGCGGCCACCCGGGCCACCTCGCCCGGCACGAAATCGACCAGCCCTTCCCGGGCCAGTCTCCGGATCGCCTCCCGCACCGGCGTCCGCGAGGCACTCAGTTCCTCGCCCAGCTGGACCTCGCTCAGCTTGGCCCCCGGCCGCAGCCGCAGCGATTCGATGTCACTCTTCAGCCGCTCGTAGACCGCCTCGCTCTTACCGGTTGCCCGAGCCACGGAACTCCTCGTCGATCCTGCCGCACACATCTGTGTATACAGACTAGCGGGGTCATCCCCTCAGGGGTTGACCACTAGCCGGCGCCCCCGTCCTCGTCCACCTGGACGACCGGCTGCTGTGGAAGCACACCCACCCCGACCACAACCCCGGCGGTTACCTCTCCGACAACCAACGCATCCCCGTCGCGGGCACGGAACTGCGGGTGCTGCACACCCCTGGGCACACGCCCGGGGCCATCTGCCTGTACCTGCCCTCGCTCAACACCGTCTTCACGGGCGACACGCTGTTTGCGGGGGGTCCAGGAGCGACCGGTCGGTCGTACTCGGACTTCCCGACCATCATCCGCTCGATCCGGGACCGCCTCCTTGTGCTGCCACCGGCCACGGAAGCGCGCACCGGGCACGGACAGGCCACCACCATCGGCGCGGAAGCGCCCCACCTCGCCGACTGGATTACCCGAGGTCCCTGAGTGGCGGCGCTCAGCGAGGATGCCCTGCCCGTGGGGGCCGTGAGTCTCGGTGATCCGCGCACCGCGCGGGCTAGCACTGGTTGCCGCAGCAGGGCAAAGTCCGCGTCGGCCTCGCGCAGGACTTCCAGCAAGCCCGGCGCGCGTTCGGCGAGCAAGTCATGACCTGGCTGGTGTAGGCGTGGGCGGTGGACTCGCTGGTCCCGAACCCAGCAGCGATATTCACGAGGGTGGTGTGTTCGCGCAGGTACACCAGTGCCACCATCGCGCACTGGGAGGGGCGGAGCTTGCAGCGCCGGCCGCCCTCACGGGTGACGACGCGGCTCTACTTCCCCTCCATGAGGAACTGCCCGCGCTCCCGTACGATGGTCACCATCTCGGCGGGTTACGGCGCCAGCGCGAACGGCTTCTCGCACAGCACCCCGCGCTCAGGAACAGCAGGGTGTGCTCATGGCGGACGCTGTTGGGAGGGGCCACGTGCACGAGGCCGACGGTGGCGAGTTGCTCGAAGCAGACGTATCGGCGCCCGGTGGGCACCCCGTACTTGTCGCCGAACTCCTCAGCCTTTTCCGGTCTGCGCGAGGCCACGGCGACGAGGTAGACGTCCGGGCAATCGGCCCAGCCCGTGGGCGAACTTGCACGCGATCGAGCCGGTTCCCACGATGACCCAGCGGATGGGGTCGGGGCGCGACCCTCCGCATCCTGCTGCCGCCGGTCACGGGTGTGCATCCAACGTGGGTTCGCGCGTTGTGGCGTGTGGATGCCCAACAGGCCCACCAGAGCGGGAAGATGTCGGTGACCTTCATGTGCCGCCGGGAAAATGTGCGGCACCCGCACTGGTCTGCTGGAAACATGGTCGCCTGCGAGCACGACGCCGGTCAGCGGGACCAGGTGATGCCCGTCTCGCCCACCGCGCGCGTCACACATCGCGTGGCACGGAGAACGAGGAGACGCCGATGTCCGAGGCCGCCGACTCACCGAACCTTCATATGGCCACCCCCTCGGTCTATCTCGATCTGTGGGTGTGGATCCGTCTGGCACGCGCGGCGAAAGGAACACCGCAGGAGGCATCCGACACGAACCTGCTCGTAGCCGTTCGAGACGCCTCCGCGGCAGGTGTCCTCTTCCCGCTCTCGGCCACCCACTACATGGAGGTCGGCAAGATCACCGACCCGCGCCAGCGGGCGGAAGTGGCCCGGGTCATGGCCTCCATCTCGCACTGTCGCACCATGCGTTCACGCCGTGTCCTGCTCAGGCATCAGATGCTGCACGCCATGCACGTGAGCTTCGGCCGACCTACGTTCCGGCCCCGCTCGCCGCGAGTGCTCGGCATCGGGGCTGCCTGGGCGCTCGTCGGTGAACGCGCCCCGCTGATCCTCCGTGGCCCCTCCGGCAAGGTCGACATGGACACGGTCCCGGAGCTGCGGGATCTGCTGCGCAAGGCCAACCAGTACGCCGAGTTCCAACTGCTCGCGGGGCCGAGGGACGAGGAGATCGAGAACCTGCGTCGGCTGGGATACCGGCCCGAAGCCATGCGCAAAGTCACCCGGAGCAGACTCGAGTGGGAGGAGATGTATGCCGAGATGCTGGCCGACGACCCGGTCAGCCGGCATGAACTGCGCGTACGAGTTCAGGCACGCGAACTCCTCCACGAGCACTACGAACTGCTCCGGGAACTACTCGACGAGTACCACATCGACCTTCACCGGGAGATCGGACTTGACAAGGCCCGCCCGAGGTCCGGCCGCCCCCGCATGACTGCGTTCGCCGACCGGATGCCGTCGGTGCGCATCGCCGTGGACCTGAAAGCCGAGCTCTTCAGCAATCAGACCAAGACCTGGACGATGAACGCCCTGTACGACGTGGACGCGTTGGGGATCGCGGTGCCGTATTGCCACGTCGTCGTCCCGGACCGCGAAATGGCGAATCTGCTGTCACGGTCCAAGGCCGGTCCGCGCAACGGCACGCGCATCGTCATGCGACTGCGGGACCTGCCCGCCGAACTGGCCGACCTCCAGGCTCAGGTGCACGCCGCCGGCGGTGACCCGTGGGACCGCGACTGGATCGGTCCGGGAGAGGACTTCTGCACCGCCATTGAGGATCTGCGCGCACTCGCGCCGCATCGCCCTGCTGCATGATCGACGGAGTCCCGCGGTTCGGAACCGGAGCAGAAGCGGATGCATCCGGCACGCTGACGGGTATCGGCGGTCAGATCACGGCGGGCCAGTAATGCGTGCAGGTCACGGCGCTGATCGTCGCTCAGCTCGACGCGCAGGCTCCTCGGCATGACGTCCTCCCCGCAGGACGCCTACCCAACGCAACCAACTTCACCGGACTCGCTTAGGCCGACGGCGGCTACACCAGGCAGTCTCGGCGCGAGGTGCCTGGTGTAGCTACGAAGAGGCTCGAGTCCGGTTCGGACCCGGACATGAACTGGTGTCGGACATGTCCCGAAGTCACCGCTCGCCGTCGGATGGTCGGGCCGTGTGAGGAGGCAGGCAGCTGCGGGGCGCTGGGGCGCCGGGTGAGCGGTGACCGTACTCCAGGTAAGGCCTTTCCTCGGGGTGCCGGTCCACACGTGTACGCCGCCAAGCGACATCGAAGGAGAGGGCCCCGTCGCTGGCCTGCACCAGGCGCCACGCATGCCAACTGGTCCGCGGCGACAGCAGCCACCGCAGTACAAGCGTGGTCACAGGCATCTCGTCGTCCCGTAGGCTGGACGAGGAGCCCTAGCGCCGGTCACGCGTCACCCGCCAAGACGGATGGCGCGTGCCCGTTCAGCAACGCCTGTGCCTTCAAGGCGTGTTGAGGGCGTTGGGCGCTCTCCATGCCCGCGGCCAGCAGCGTGTAGAGCATGCGTTTCTGACTGGGCTCGGGGAAGCTGGCCAGGAATTCACGCAGTACCTCAAGCGTCTGATGCTCGACCGTCCGCTCGTGCTCGGGCCGGAACCGGGCGAAGGCCTCCGCCACCTTGCTCGCGTCGCTGAGAACGGTGGAGAGCTTGGACCAGTCGGCGTCGTCCCGCTCGACCCATCGCACCAACAGGGCGACCGGATCGGCGAGTTCGGAGGCGACTGCTTCGGCCGCCTGTCGGCGCAGGATGTCGGCCACGGCCTGCTGTCGCTGCGCGGACAGCAGAGCGCTGACGGCGGCCTGGTCATCGGGCGGCAGATCGAGCGCGAGCGAGGCCCGGAACTCGATGGCCGGATCTGTGGACAACGAGCGCTTGGCTCGCAGGTGTTCCCCGACGACATCCCGCGCGGTGGCGAGATCCGCCGGATCGCATGCTACGGCGACATCGGCCGCCGCCCTCCTGAGGACAGCACGCACAGCCGCTGCGAGCTCTTCGCTCGCGGCCGGATACGGCGGCTCGGTGAGGATAGTGGCCGTGATGCGGGCGGCGAAGCCGATCCCAGGACGCGAACTGCGCAGCCTGACCTCGAAGTCGGTCAGGCCGTGCCGCACTGCCCTGCGCATGCGGCGGCGCGACCAGGCTGAGGTGGCCACGGATCAGGACTCCACAGGCGTGGACTCGTAGTTGAGGCGCGCTACCGACAAGGCTGCGGGCAGCCTGAGGTCCTTGCGCAGCTCGATCACGGCCTCGTCGTTGACCACGCCAGGTTCGCCGAAGATGAGCGCCGAGATCGGCGTG
Source organism: Streptomyces sp. NPDC001027 (assembly GCF_040299045.1). Taxonomy (NCBI): domain Bacteria; kingdom Bacillati; phylum Actinomycetota; class Actinomycetes; order Kitasatosporales; family Streptomycetaceae; genus Streptomyces; species Streptomyces sp. NPDC001027. Next base: position 31,769 of record NZ_JBEPBI010000050.1, on the reverse strand, counting down.
GAGTACAGGTGCTGTACGACGATCTCGTTGAGGATTTCTGTCACAAGCTCGCGCGACACCTCCGTCGTCTGCCGGAAGTGCGCCCACGCGGTCAACAGCTCCCGGCACTCCGCGTCGACCCGGTCGTCGGCCAGCGCCACGTTCCAGCCCTGGACGAGCGCCTCTTTGACGTCCTCCTTCTGCTCCGCGGCCGCCAGCATGACCTGCAGAACGTACGGATCGACGCGGGGGTCCAGTAGTGAGAGGAAGGCCCGGTGGCCGGCCAGGTGCTTCTTCTCGGTGGCCCACTTGATCACGGTGTTCCACACGCGGGGCAGTTGGCCCTCGCGGGCGGCGATGTCGCGCAGCGCCCGCTGTGCCACGAGTACGGCGCCGTCGGAGTCGGGCCGGTCGAGGATGTGCCGCAGGCGGACGAGGGCCTGGCGCGGGTAGTGGTCGGCGAAGTCGCCCTGGCAGACCAGAGCGACAACGGTCGCCACGGCTTCTGAGGTCTCTTGCGCCGAGTCCAGCAGCAGGGAACGGACCTCGGCGCCCAAGGTGTCCGCCTCGGCGGCGACCGTGAGGACGCGAGCGATCAGCTGCAAGTGCTCGGGGCTGCTGTCGCCGTTGTCGATCCAGGCGTGGATCTGCTTGATGACGCGGATGTCGTTCTCCGCGACGGCCAGCTCGACCAGTAGGTCGCCGATGGGGGCGAGTCGATCGGCCCCGGGCCCCTTGGGCGACGTGATGGTGTCGAGCCATGCCAGCAACGGCGGGTGGATGTCGGCGCGTTGCTGCCAAAGGTGGAGCAGGACGGCACGAGCGTAGCCGCGCTGGTGGTCGAGGGTGACGGTCCGCCCAGTGACCTTCGCTCCCAGGGCCTTGAGCCGGGTGGTCAGATCGGGCCCGGTCAGGATCGTCCGAACGCTGGTCTCCCGCGGCTCGTCCAGGAGCATCCTGGATCCGTCCTGGATGGTCAGCGCGTCCTTGTTGTTCAGGAACAAGGTGGAGACGAGCAGAGCGCGGTCCTCCGGCTTGTCCTCCGTCTCGGCGAAGACCTTCTGGACGTCGGACCACCATTCCTGGAAGGCGCTGAGCGCCGCCTTCAGCCCCTCTGTGGAGTTCACGGCGGAGGCGAGCTTGTCGGCCAGGCGCGCGCCATCCGCAGGACGGCTGTCATCGGTCAGCAGATGTGCGGCCTCGCCGACCAGACCTGTCCCGGAGGAAGCCGTGTTCAGCCAGCGCAGCCGGTCCGGCCGGTGATGCACGTACTCCAGGTGCGTCCGTGCCACTCGTTGGGCGCAGGGCTTCGTCGTTGCGCGGACGACGCCCCGGGCCAGGGTCCCGGAGGCGGCTTCGGGCCACCCGTGCTCGTCGGCGATCACGACCAAGTACGAGCCCACATAGAGCAGCTCCTCGGCGTAACTCACCAGCTGCTCCGCGAAGTTGCCCACGTTGCGCCAGGAACTGATCTCCGCGGCCACGTCCAGCAGGTATCCCGTGCCCGGCTCGTCGGGCAGCACGGAGATGTCCGGGGAGCGGGGCTTCTCCCAGTCGGGCCGGATCTCCCGAAGGGCCAACGGCCTGCCGGAAGCGGCCTGTTCCTTCTGGGAGATCTCCCACAGGGCCTTGATCCCGGCGGTGCGTTTGCCGTAGCCGGCCGGTCCGACGACGACGGCCAGCCGGGGCCCACCGCCAGTCAGACGATCGATGGCCTCTCCCGCCGTCCGCACCTCCTCGTCCCGCGAACTCAGTCCCACCCACGCAAGGCGTACGACGTCGAGCTCCGCCTGTGGAATCCCGGTCACCGGCAGCTGCGGCTTGCTCGTCATGGTGACGGAGCCGGCGGCCACGATGATCTTCGAGTTGTGGTTGTTGCCGACGTCCACCCGCAGTTCGGGCGTAGGTATGGGGACCGGTGGAGCGGGAGGCAGGGGCGGAACGGCGTCGGGAGCGCTCTCCTCGCTCACCGGCCTCCCTCCGGCGTCCCGTAGTGGAAGCCGCCCGAGGCGTTGATGGCACCGCCGGCGATGACGACCTGGCTGTTGGTGTTGTGGTGCACGCTCGTCCGCGCGCCTGAACCCTCATCGGCCTCTTGAACCTTGGCAGCCAGCTCCTGAAGATCTTGCGCCGCGTCCGGATGCCGCTGGAGGAAGGCCGCCAACTGGATCAACAGGTCACCGCGCAGCCGCTCCTCCACCGCTCCGCGTTCACTTTCAGGGCTGTCGACGAGCTGCTGCCGTGCCGTGTCGATCAGTCGCAGTACCTGCCCGGCGCCCTGCTCACCGTCGCGACGAAGGATTCGGGCCACCGCACCCCGCACCGAGTCCCAGGTGCTCCTGACCATCTCGGTGACGAGAGCGGCAGCTCCCACACTCGCGACCTGCATGATGTCCAACGCGTCCCCCATGGTCGTTCCCCTGCCCAGTGAGGTGCGCAGGGGTCGGTGGCATATTCGACACATCAGGGTGGATGTCGGCGTGGATATCGGCAATCGAAAGTATTTGCCATATACCGGAATGAGTAATTATCAAGCGCTCGAATCTGGCCGATTCGGATCCCGGGTGCGAGACGCCGGGCCCGGCAATCCTTCGTAAGGCCCAGGATGGGCGGCAGTTCATGCTTCAGCTACGGCGTAACTTGGCCAAAGCGCCACTTTAGGTGATTGTCCGGAACCGAGTAGAAAGCACTGGTGTGAGTGATGTGAATCCGGTATGCGCACGGTGACGGAGAGGCGGGCCGGGCCCCGGCGGTCCGGGACAGGTGAGCAGGCCCTCGCTGGCGGGTCGGGGGATGATGCGCGCAGAGTTCTCGGCCGCATCGGCGGATCTTGGCCTTGAGCTCGACAAGTAGAGCGGAACGGTGTGGTTGATCGCGAATATGGCAAATGGCTCGAAGTGGGCGGGCAGGTAGGGGCAGACTGGTTGCATGCAGCTCACTCAGGTGCGAAGTCGCCTCTTTCGTAACATCGTTGACAGCGGCAATGTCGATATCGCGCCGGATGTCACCGCACTGGTCGGCAAGAACGAGAGCGGAAAGACGGCACTGCTGTCGGCGATCTATCGCTTCCACCCTGTGTATCCGCAGGACTCCTTCACCTTGGGGCAGGACTATCCGCGATGGAGGAAGGTCCCCGACACTCGCTCAGGAGAGATCAAGAACGCCAAGCCGATCACCTGCACGTTCACCCTTGACGATGAAGACCTGAAAGCTGTCACCGACGTGCTTGGCCCCGGTGTGATCAAGGGGCGCTCGTACTCACGATCCATTCCTTACGAGGGAACCCACACGGTCATCCTGCAGGTCGACGAAGCCGTGGCTCTGGACAACCTGTACGCCGACGAAGAAGTGTCCCCGGCATTGCGTAGCGTCCTCGGAACGCGGAGCCTGGCCGCTGCCCTCGAGCAAGCCGACGGCCTGGCCGCCGCGGAAGACTCGGACTACACCGCGGCGGACGTCGATCTCTTCACCAGGGCGGCGCGCCAGCGGCTGGGCGACAGTGCGAGTGCCTGGCAGCGGGCCGTACGCATCCTGCGCGGCCGCGAGCCGAAGTTCTTCTACTTCAGCGACTACCAGAACCTTCCCGGTCGGATCGCCCTGACGGAACTCAATGGCCAAGAAGAGCCTGGCGCCTCAGAGATGCAGACCGCCCGGGCACTTTTGGAACTCGCCAGCACGACTGCCGGAGCGATGTCGGCGGAAGATTTCGAGGAACGCAAAGCCGAGCTCGAAGCGGTAAGCAACGACCTCACGCGACAGGTCTTCGAGTACTGGAAGCAGAACCCGGATTTGTCGGTCGAGATCGACCTGGACAAGACCACAGTCCAGCACCCGAACGGGCAGCATGCCGTCGCCAGCCATCTCGACATCCGCGTCAAGGACCGGCGACACGGGTTCACCAACAACTTCTCCGCCCGCTCGACTGGATTCCAATGGTTCTTCAGTTTCCTTGCTGCCTTCTCCCAGTTCGAGACCTACCCGCACGGCGTGGTCGTCCTGCTGGACGAACCCGGCCTGAGCCTGCACGGCCGCGCTCAGGCAGACTTCCTGCGTTTCATCAACGAGCGCCTCGCCCCCAACGCCCAGGTCATCTACACGACCCACTCACCGTTCATGGTCGAAACGGCTCGGCTCGATCGCGTACGCATTGTCGAAGACCGCGGGCCGGACACCGGGGCTGTTGTTACTCAGGAAGTCCTCGCCGTCACCGACGACTCGCTCTTCCCGCTCCAGGCCGCTCTCGGCTACGACATCGCCCAGAACCTTTTCGTGGGCCCCGACAACCTCCTGGTTGAAGGAACCAGTGACTACACGTACCTCACTCTGGTCAGCGACTTCCTCAAAGAGGCTGGCCGTACGCACCTCGATGAACGCTGGCGTATCTTGCCCGCCGGCGGCGCCACGAACATCCCTGCCTTCGTCGCTCTCATCGGCACCAACCTCCAGGCGACGGTCCTCATCGACAGCACACCGGCCGGAGTCGCCAAGCTCAAGACCCTGACCAACAAAGGCCTGCTGTCCCCCAAACGGCTCTTGCTCACGGACGCCTTCTGCGACGGCGTCAAGGACAGCGACATCGAAGATCTGTTCTCCCCGGGCGACTACCTCAAGCTGTACAACGCTGCCTTCGGTACCAAGCTCAAGGTTGGTGACCTCAACGGCACCGATCGCATCATCGCGCGCCTTACCCGCGCGACCGGGGCCCCGTTCACCGAACATGGTCGACCGGCCGACGCTCTCCTGCGTAAGCGGGACACTTTGCTACCTGGGCTTTCCGAGACGACCTTGAGTCGTTTCGAGCAACTCTTCACCGCTGTCAACAACACGCTCGCCTGACCCAGGATGGGCATTCAGCCAGGCCTTGGAGGACCCGTCATAACCTCCCCGGGGTCTGGCTGGGAGCCGCCTCGTTCAACAACACCGAGACCGTGACATCCCGCGGGGCTGCTGCCGCTCGTCCAGGACCAGGCGCTTGCCGCGCAGGCTTCGCGGCCGCGGTAGGTAACTGCGCCGCCGTCGATGTAGTTGTGCAATCAGGCCAGTCCGCGCAGTCGCGTCTCCAGGCCATGACTAACGCGGTGTGTACGTGGCGTGCCGTTGTCTAGAGTTCTGCTGTGGCATCAAGCGATTACATTCTCAGTCTCGTCCGCACGGCGCTGGACGAGTTCGATGAACGGCCTCTGGAGGTCTCCGTCCGGCGTGCTGTACGCATCGCCAACCTTGCGGGCGACACCAAGTACGCGATGCGCCTTGCCATGGAGCTCAAGCCTCTGACCGGTGATCGCCAGACAAACGCTGAGACATCTCGCATGCTCATGGCGGACCCCTCGGCATGGAGTTCCCTCGAAGGCCCTCATGAAGAGGCCATGCGGCAGTACATCATCGACCGCACGATCAGAGATGACTCGGGCAATGTCACGGACCGCATCGACTCCCACTCACTGACAGAGCTGCAGTTCTGGGAAGAAGAGTTTGAAGAGCTGAGGCAGAGCGGAGAACGACTGGACTACAAGGATGCACTGAGGACCCGGAGCCGTACGAAGCGGATCATGGAGCGGACACGGCATCTGACCTTTGCGCTGCTGTGCTCCTGGGAGCGTCGCTTCGGTTACACCAGCATCAACGAGTCCATCTTCGGCAGGTACCGAGCCAAGGTGGATACCCTCCTGGCCGACGGAGCGACGGAACTGCTCCAGCAGTTCAACGCCGTCTACCGGCGGTTGCAGGAAGCGGCCGAGGCCTCCCCTACCCAGCCCGTGGCGGAAGAATTGTCGCAGGCCATCACAACGTGCCGTCGCATCCTCAAGGCAGTCGTCGACCATGTGCTCCCACCACGGGACCAGCCGTCAGCCTCGGGCCACAGCCTCGATGACGCCCACCACCGAAACCGCCTGTTCGAGTTCACCAAGCAAACGATCGAAAGCAAGTCGACCAACAAGCTGACCGACGTCATGATCGCCGGTCTCTACGACCGGTTCGTAGCCGTGGACACGATGACCAACAAGGGTGTCCATGCGGCAGTGGCTTTCGAGATGGCCAATCTGTGCGCGCTGAACACCTACATCATCTGCGGTGAAATCATCAGCCTGCATGACCTCAGGGCGGAGGCCTCGGATACGAGCTGACTTCGAATCCCATCCGGTGTCGAGCGTTGCTCGGGAAATGGGGAGGGTGAGCATTCGCGGGAGAAATTCTCGGAGCCGCTGGCATGGGCCGCCTACCAGCCGATCTCCGTCTGTATTGGAAGGCTCGTGCCAGTCTCGTTGCGTACTGCCGGTGCGCCGAGGATCGGGATGTCGAGTTGGTTGGCGATCGGCGTGTACAGGTCGGTCTCGACTTTCGGGGTCTCCAGCGACACCAGGAGCGCGTACCGCACCGGGCGGCCAACTCGGTCGGTGCGGTTGTGGTTCTTCCACCAGCCGCCGGAGGGATGGACGGCCAGGACGCCGCAGTCGGCCAGTTCCGCCGCCGAGCCGTGCCAGACATCGGTGTGAAGCGATCCCTGATTACGGTTCTGGGGCCCGACCAGCCAGTTCTCGTCCCCTTCGAAGGCCTTGGCGTGGGCAGGGGCGTCGCTTTCGGCCTCGGCCTGCGCAGTGATGCGCCGCTCGAATCCGTCCACCGACTCGCCGGGCGCCCTGATCGCGAAGCGGAGCCGGTGGGAGGCGTAGCTGTATCTGCCCCGCATCCCGAGGCGTCCCGGGTTCGGCTCGACGAAGTACGACAGTGTCACCCGGAGCGCGACGGTGACGGCGCCCAGCTCCCGCAACTGCTCCAGCGGCCAGGGCAGTTCGTGAAAGTGCAATTCGGCCAGGCGCACGCCGCCACCGCTGGCTCTCTGGAACGGCACCAGTTGGCTCTGCACGATGAGGGTGACGGCGTTGGCGGCGCTCGACAACACCCGTTCCGCGTTCGGCACACCCCAGCCGTAGCGGCGGATGACCTGCTCCATGAGCTTCTTCTTGCCCAGCCTGGGTCGCCCGGTCTTCGTGTACAGACCGTTGCCCATCATCGCGGGGGTCCAGCGGGCCTCGTGCACCAGCAGTCCTCGTACGGCTTCAGGAGACAGGCTGGGGTAAGCGGCGTGGGCCAGAGCAGCGAGATGGGCGGCCTGGGCGGTGGCGGAGCTGGTCGCGTTCGCGGAGGAGACCAGTCGGGAGGCGTCCTTGCCAGTCGTGGTCACGCTGACCACGGCGTGCTGGTCTAGCAAGGTCTCGCCGGGGTCGACCAGAAGGTTGCCGCCCTCCATGACGATGTCGGGCTTGACCACGGGCGTTCCTGTCAGGGCGACCGATGTTCTGCTGAAGGGCGATAGCTGACCGGATGCTGCCAGTGGCCAGAAGCCCGCGAAGGACGGGTCCTCGGGTACACCAGTGAGCTCGGTGAAGGCTCCGACGGTGAGGATGTTGTGGGCCTGTGCGGGTTCCTCGATCCGCGAGAGGTCGCACATCGTCAGGTGATCCAGGCGGCCCTGCGGGGTGCGAATCTGATGTGGTTCCAGGTCCCGGACGTTGCCAGCACTGACCACGATCAGCCGTGAGGCGTCCGGATCGGGAGCGCCGAGCAGCTCGATGCGGTCGTCGTGTGCCACTACGTCCGTTCCTGCGGCGAGTGCGTCGAGGGCGGCGGACCACAGGGTCGGGGTGCCGTCGACACCGTTCTTGCCGTCCCGGGACTGGTCGGTGACCGCCATGGAGAACACGCGGGCCCGCGGTGGGCCCGCACTCAGGGCTTCGATCTCGGCCTTCGCCACGGCGTTCGCCGTCACCTCGGCGTAGGTACGCGGGTGCGCAGGATGATCTGTCACCCCGTCCAGGATCTTTACGGACTCCAGCCCATGCGTCAGTACGACTGGATCCGAGCTCTCCAACGGACCGGCGAGATCTCCATAGAGCGCGATGCCCGCCATCTCAGTGCCGTGTCCGTGCCGGTCTGCCGCGGTGTGCCGTGGCAGAGCACTGTGGGCCCGTCCGTGCAGGGACGTCTTCAGGAGGGGGTGCTCCTGGTTCACTCCTGTGTCCAGGACACAGACCACGGGCGCGTCGGGCGTGGCCGCCTCGATGCGTTCGGCGAGGTTGTTCACCAAGTCGTGCTGGAGGGAGCGGTCTGCGGAGTGCAGTTCCCGGGCGAAGGTGGGCCGGCGGATTTCCACAGGGGTGGCATTGGTCCCCATGAGGGCCTGCAGGTCCTCGCCGGAGGCGTGCACATGGGCGACGAGTCGCTCACCGACGGCCAAAGCCACCTCAGTCACCGGCCATTGGTGCTCCGAGGCCAGCTCCCGCAACGTCTCGACGGGATCCGATTCAACGATCTGCCGGTCGAACCACAGCTCCCACCAGCGGTTCTCCTCCAGCGATGGCAGAGGGGTGTCTTCCTGCCACAGATGCTGGAAGAGAGCGCGCTGGACCTTCTCCATGTTGGCGACCAGAGGCGCCTGCTTGGGGGCGTGGCTGTCGGTGTCCTCGGTGAACTGCTTGATACGGCGGGAAAAATCCCCGACCTTCTCGTAAGGGACCCAGACAAGCGCATCCTGGGGGCGCTGTGCGGTGCCTGGATGAACGCTCATCAGCGACAGGCCCGAGCTGTCGAGGGATTCCAGTTTGAGGCCGTGTCCGGCCGCGGCTTCGATGCGGACAGCGAAGCCGTCTGCTCGGTACGGCTCGGGGATCTCGCCGCGGGCGTCCACGGCCTCATCGCGGGCCCGCTCCAGGCCGCCGACCAGGCGAGACACATGGCCCTGCCGGTCGGCTGAGCGATCCATAAGCTCTGCGCCCCGCGCGGGCCGAGGCTGCTTCGGTCGCAGGGTGCGAGCAGGCCAGGGAACGAGCAGATGCGGAGTATGGGGATTCGAATTCGACTCAGGCATGGTGGAGCGCGTGCCGCTCACTCAGAGCGTCCAGCAACAGGCGATCGTCGATCACGTCAGCACCCCCCAGAATGGCCTTCTTGGCAGCGGACTCGGCAGCCTTCACGAGTTCCGCGTGGCTCAAGCCGACCACGCGCTCGGTTACAGAGGGCCACCGTACTGCGCTGGTATCCATTCCCGCGAGTCTCCTGCGCATCACTTCCACCGCCTGCTCCGGTGTGGGCGTCTCGTAGGGGATCACCAGATCGAAGCGCCTGAACAGAGCCCGGTCCAGGATCTCGTGGTGGTTGGTTGCCGCCACCACGAGGCTCTCCGAGGGGGCCTCGTCCAAGAACAGCAGGAAGGAGTTGAGGATGCGTCGTGCCTCGCCCACGTCATTGCCGGCAGCCCGCTGAGCGCCCAGCGCGTCGAACTCGTCGAACAGGTAGACCGCCCGGGTCTGCGCCACGGCATCGAAGACCAGACGGAGTTTCGATGCCGTCTCGCCCATGAAACGACTGATCAACGCGTCCAGTCGGATGGTGAACAGCGGCAGGGACAACTCGCCGGCCAGTGCGGCCGCAGTCATGCTCTTGCCGGTGCCCGGTGGACCGGAGTGCAGAATCCGATGGACGGGGGTGAACCCGAAGCGCTCCAGCCGAGCCCGCTGCCGTTGCTCGTGCAGGACCCGGTCCAACGAGGACCTCAGCTCCGGGGCGAGGGTCATGTCGTCGAGCCGGACATCCGGGTACCAAGCCGTTAGCAGACTGGACAGCTCACCCCGGGGCTGAACCACAGGCGTCGGACCGACCGCGCCGATGGTCTTCGCGCCCTTTCGTCGCATCGACTCGACGAGCTCTTGCAACTCCACCGCGAACTTGCCGTGTCCCTGACGTGCGGACTTGGCCGCCACCTGGAGGGCGATGCTGTAGAACCGGTCGTCGTCCGCCTCGGCGTGTGCCCGCACGAGGGCTTTGAGATGTTCGGCGCTGGCAGCCATCCGCGTAACACCTCCCCGAGCAACCGGTGCAACCTAGTAAACCTACTCCCACTGACAAGGCATCGTACGAGGATCTCGTCCCACGTACCCACTGAGCGAAACCGCCCGCGCCTTTCTATTCGGTCTCGATGGCATCGTTGTCAGCTTGTGCCGTGAGCCAGGTCCGCCGAGCCACATCGAGTTCGCTACGCACACGATCCCTACGCCGTCGGGGGAACTCGTGCGGCAGCAACCACCGTCCGACACCGGGATCTGGCCCGGTCACATGCCAGGCGGGAATCCCAGCCAGCAGACCGCGCAGGCACATGTCCGAAGTGCCGCCGGTCCCAGGGTCCAGGCGGGTGTGGAAGGCGATGATCAACCGCGGGTGCTCCTGCAACAGCATCCGAGTGTTCCGCTCGGGCCCGGCCGATCGCCACGCTTTTGGCCGTGCCTGTCGCTCGGCCTGCCAGTCCACCGGGTGACAGCGGTGGTGATCGCCGTTGAGTCCGCTCCGCTCGCACCAGAGGTGTGCTGCTTGATCTGCACCCGATGCAGCGCCCTCGATCACTACGAGCCGGTCACCGTAGCGCGCTGCTAGTCGGTCCAACACCGCGGCGACCGTGCCGGGCCAGGCCCACCGCCGGTCGCCGCACACCAGCACGCGGGGATCAGCCAGTTCCACGCGACTCCCCGTCTTCTCCGGCCTCGTCGTCGGCCGGCCCTTCCTCGACCGCTTCGTCGTGCGGCATAAAGGACGAGGAGTCGGTCTTCCGCTCCTGGCATTCTGCAATCGCGAACGCGTTCTCGAGTCCCCTCAATTCTCGCTCGCCGATCAGCGAGGCGATGGGCCCGGTGATGTCGGTGAATACGATACGCGTTCCGGAATTGGAGATCCTTCGCACGAGGTCTCCGAGGGACGTCGGCAGTCGCGAAACGGGGACGCGATCCGCGTAGCTCAGCGGTGAATCCAGCCAGGCGCACGTGTGGAGCATATAATTCAGCGCACACGCCTGACTGGCTGCTTCAGTGGCACGGTCACGAGCCAATGCATCTTTGATCGCCTGGCTCAAGAACTCATCCGTGCTCTTTCCTGACGCCTTGGCCCAGGCGCGGATTCTTCTCTTCACCCCGGGCGCGAACGGGATGCTCATCCGCAGCATTCCGTCCGGCCCTGGGAAGAGGGTGCACAGCACGTCAATGGGAAGGGAGTCCTGGAGTCGCTTCCATACCTTTCTGATGGCAAGCTCCTCGTCTCGCGCCGACACTAGAACGGCGATGCTTTTTCCATCGCGTGACGAGGCCATTGGCATTCCGCTGATCCGTCGCGCGGCCTTCAGCTCGACTCCGCGTACGGTCCGAGTCAGGATGATCTCAATTGCGTGCAGAGGCATGGGGACTCCAGGTCAGTAGAGCGAAATTGGGCCGTCGGGAAGCCAACCTTCCACATATCCAAATACCAGAAGGGCCACGCCTTCGGGTGAGACATCGCGGTGGCGAGTTCTCAGCTCGCTGATTTTCCAACGGGTGTGTGATGGAGACATCGTCAGGAACGAATCTGACTCTTCCGCGCTGATCCTTACGATGAAAACGTGGGAAACCGTGCGCTGGTCGTGCTCCCAGCATTCCGGCTCTCGCGTTTCGTGAACTCCATAGACGGATCCGAAACGCGGGTTCGAGATGCGAAATCGGTCGGCCAGGTACTGAGCGGCCCCGTCCTTGAAATCGGCGTCGCGGGTGAGGAGTGTCTGCGGGACTGTCCAGCCGGCGCAGCATCCGCCGCACAGCATCAGGCGGTCCTGGTCGTCCAGGAGGAGCAGGAGGACTCGGTGGTCGGCGACTGACGGGGCGTGGGAGGTTGCCATGCGGTCAGGCTGCCGCTTAGCTACTCAAGTAGCAATCGCGATGCCGCCCCATGGGTGACAGGTTCACTCGGGCAGTGCCAGATGCGCGATGCGCGCCGTGGCCTGCCTGCCTGCACCGCCAGCGTGCACAGGTTGCACCAAATTCAGGCGTTGCACCGCACCCTGCGCACACGACATGAGCTGCGAAAACGCTGCACAGGCGTTTGGGATTCGGGGCTGCCGCGTTTCGGGGGGTCGCACGCCACCAGGCCTGACCTGCGGCGACGGAATTTCCCACACATCCCACGAAGGCCGGGGCTTGTGGGGTCTCTCGAAGGTTCGGGAGGGGTACAAGCCCGCTGGTCAGACCCGGTGTGACGCGTTCTGCTCCGTTGGCTGAGCAGGCGGCGCGCGTACCGGGGGCCGACCAGGGACAGCCTAGCGGATGTGGTCCGCCGAGCGGCGTCGGTATAGGGGACGGTCCGTGCCGGGGCCTCCCGCCGGGTCGGGCCGGCGGGAGGCGCTGGGGGTCAGGACTTGCCGAGGAGGCGCCAGATCTGGTTCTTCTTGGTGGTCAGCGTGCTGCCGGTGTCGCAGGTCCACTGGTGGATCTTCGCGCCCGGGGCGGTGGAGACGGTGCTGACGTCGACGCACTTGCCGCTGTGCACGGCGACGAGCTGGTAGTCGTGGCTGTTGCCGAGCGCGGTGACCGGCCTGAGCGTGAAGCGCTGGTTGGCGCCGTTGAGGCAGGTCCACTGCTGGACGGCGGCGCCGTCGGCCGTGGAGAGGGCGGAGACGTCCAGGCACTTGCCGCTGGAGTGGTTGACGACGGTGTAGGTGTCGGCGGCCCCGGAGACGGGGTGGAAGTCGAAGATCTGTTCCTGTCCGGCGCCGCAGGTGTTCTGCTGGTACTGGGTGCCGTTGGCGGTGGACTGGCCGGGGTTTTCCAGGCACAGCTGGCTGTGCTGGGCGACCGCCGTGGAGGAGAAGCCGGTGGCGGCGCCGATGTGGAGGCTCTGCGGCGCGAAGGAGATCTCGTCCAGGTGGGGCGCGGAGCTGGAGCGCATCGGCTGGCCGATGTCGCTTCCGCCGCCGGAGTAGACCACGCCGATGGTCGTGCCGTCGTAGTCGTAGAGCTGGGAGGCGGTGAACTTCACCGTGTTGGCGCCCTTGGCCAGGGTCACGGGGACGGTGTGGGCGGCGAACTGGTTCCAGTGCAGGGTGCTGGCGAAGTTGACTCGGGTGGCGGCGCCGCCGTTGACGCTGACGTCGGCGTGCTCGGCGTACAGGTCGGGGTTGTAGTGGTTGGAGGGCAGTTCCTCGGCGTTGGCGTAGCGCATGGTCATGGCGTAGACGCCGGCCGTGGGCGCGTTGACGTTGAGCGTGAGGGAGTTGGCCGGGCCGTTGCCGATGCCGGTGACGACTCCTCCGTCGGCCTGGGTGTAGGTGGTGTCCGTGGCCGCGGTGCCGGTCAGGGCGCCGTTCTCGGCCTGGTAGGTGACGACGTTGCCGGTGGTGACCGGGTCGGCGGCGCTGAACGGGGTGACGGTGAGGTCGTCCAGGGTCAGGGTGCCGCCGGCGCCGGTGACCTGGACCTTGTTGATGCCGGCGGTCAGGTGGACCCGGTTGGCGGCGGTGGACCAGGCGCCGGTCGTCGCGCCGGAGAGGGTCTGGTCGTCGACCGTCCTGCCGTTGACGGTGAGGTCGGCCTGGCCGGTGCCCCGGTAGCGGGCGGACAGGTCCGCGTATCCGTCCTGCGCGGAGTAGACCCAGAACGTCGCCGACTTGCCGGAGGTGAGGTTGACCGCGCCCGCGCCGGACTGGCCCTGGGCGGTGTAGGCGGCGGTGGCGCTGTCGGAGAGGGCGGCCTGCTCGGCCTCGTAGAGCGTGGCGCCCTGGACGGCGGCGTCCTTGTACCGCAGGTCGATCTTGTCGATGATGGCGTCGCCGACGGTCGTCGCGCCGTTGTCGCCGGTGGTGGCGAGGGTGATGGTGTGGCTGCCCGCGGTGAGGTGGACGGTGGCGTCGTCGTGACCCCAGACCACCCACTGGAAGCCGACCGGTATGTCGATCCTGGTCGAGGCGCCGCCGTCGACCCGCGCGTACACGTTCGTCGGGCCCTTGACGTCGGCGTCCTTGGCGTAGCTGTTGCCGAACACCGACAGGTCGTAGTCGCCGGTGGTGGGCACGGAGACGGGGAAGGAGATCACCGTGGTCGAGCCGGTGCGCAGACCGCCGACGTCCTTGGTGCCGGAGGTGGCGAACTTGCCGACGTCGCCGGTGGTGCCCTCGGTGTTGATGTTGTAGCCGCTGCCGCTGAGCGTGGCGTTCTCGGCCTCGTACGTGCCCGTCCACGTGCTGTCGGAGGCGGTGGCGCTGCCGGCGCCGCCCGGGGAGACGATCACCTGGTACGCCGACATGCGGTCGAGGGCGATGGGGACGGTGATCGAGCCGTCGGATCCCACGGCGACATCGGCGTCGGAGAGCCGGGTCGGGGTGGCCGCCGCGCCGATGTAGCCGCTGTAGCGGTCCTGGAACACGCTGACGTGCACGGTGCTGCCGAAGACGGCGGGGTCGATGTTCTTGATGACCGTGTCGGAGTCACCGCTGGTGCCGCCGCCGGCGAGGACGACCCGGGCCTGCTTCTTGGCGGTGTCCAGACTCGCCAGACCCTGGAGGGTGTACGCGGCGTCGGCCCCGGTGCTGGTGACCTTGACGGTGTTGCCGCCCTTCATGGAGCTGTACCAGTTGTACAGCCACCACTGGGCGTTGGGGGTGTTCTGGGCGGCGGCGGAGTCGCCGAGGTTGCCGTTGATGTTCCAGTACGGCAGGTTGCCGTCGACCTTCTCGCCCTCGATGGCCGAGATCCACTGGACCATCTGGCCGGGGTCGGTCAGGTGGTAGCGGTGGGCGTACTCGTTGAGGTTGACGGGGATCGGGGAGGTGATCCCTGCGGCGGTCTCCACCGCCCGGTAGGCGTCGACGGTGCTGCGGACTCCGGCCGGGCTGCCCAGGGTGTGCCAGGTCACCACGTCGGGCAGGCAGTTGTTGGCCTTGCAGTAGGTGAGGAATCCCTTGAGGGAGGAGTCGCTGTAGCCGGCGCTGTTGGGCCCCGCCAGCCGCGCCTGGGGCCAGAGGCCCTTGATGAAGTCGTAGGTCTGGCGCCACTCGGCGTTGAAGTTGGCGAGCGCCGTCGCGTTGGTGCGCATGCCGTTGAACCAGCCGATGTCGGGCTCGTTGTAGGGCACGAAGACGATGTGGCTCGCGTACGGGCTGGCCTTCGCCTGCTCGACCTGGGTCCGCATGGTGTCCTGGTAGGCCGCGTAACTGGCGCGCTCGTAGTTGGCCCGGTACACGTCCGTCATGTAGATGAAGACGTCGCCGCCGCCGCTGTCGACGAAGGGCTTGGCGATCTCCAGGGCGTCCGAGCCGGGATGCTGCTGGCCGTCCTGGTACTTGGTGTTGGTGGTCTGCAGCCCCATCCCCTCGATGAGGTTGTTCGTCGGCACGTCCGGCCCGTACAGGCCGTACAGCGCTCCGGAGGCGCCGCCGCGGAAGGCTCCGGTGGTGGCGCCGAGGTCGACGGTGAGGGTGGGGGTGGCCGCGGAGGCCGGCGTCGCCGTCACGGTGGTGACGCCGGCCACGACGGTCAGCGGGAGCAGCGTCCTGGTGATGCCGTGGAGGAGGCGTCTCTTGGCCGAGCGCCGTTGCCCGAGTCTTGGCATGTGCTTACGTCCCTTCAGGGATGGGGCTGGTTGTCGCTGTGCCGGCCCCCGTGCCGGACGTGTGGGTGGGTGGATGTCGCCCGCGGGTCAGGCGACGGTGGTGACGGCCGCGCCGGCTTGCGCGCCGCGGCGTTCGTGGTCGCGGGCGAGGAGGAGGTAGCTGCTGGCGGTCCAGGTGTAGGCGCGGTCGCGCAGTCCCTCGCCGGTCAGGGCGTCGAAGTTCTCGGCGAAGCCCGAGGTCTCGCACAGGGCGCGGAAGCGGGCGCTGATCTCGTCCGCGAGGCGGATGTGCCCGGCGCGGCGCAGGCCGTCCTCGACGAGGACGGTGGCGGGGGCCCAGATGGGGCCGCGCCAGTAGCCGTCGGGCTCGTAGTGGGGTGAGTCGGGATGTTCGGTGGCCAGGCCGAACGCGGTGAGGTGGGCCTCGATCCGGTCGGCCAGCCGGTCGCGGACCGGTTCCGGCAGGCGGTCGCCGAGGACGATCGGCATCAGGTCGAGCAGGCTGGCGCTGGGGGTGCGGGCTCCGCCGTGGGCCGGGCGGCTCAGGAACCGTTCGCCGTCCCACAGTTCGTCGAGCAGGGCCGTCTGGAGGGCGTCGGCGGTGGCGGCGCGGCGGTGCGCGTCGTCGGAGAAGCCCAGTTCGTCGGCCAGCCGGGACAGTTCGTCGAGTTGGAGGATCAGCAGGGCGGTGAGGTCGGCGGTGACGGCGAGACGTCCGGGGTCGAAGGCGGTGGCGTTGTCCCAGCCGCTGTCGTTGCCGTGCTGGTAGTGCGGCAGGGCGGCGCCGGGGGCGCGCCGCGCGGTGAGCCAGAAGTCGCTCCAGCGGGTCAGCCGGTCGTACGCCTCGGTCAGCTGCGCCCGGGTGAGCGGCTCGGGCAGACGTCGGCGCAGATGGCCGAAGGCCCAGCCGTGGATGGGCGGTTTGACGAAGTTGTAGAGGACCTCGGAGTGGGTGACGGAGTCGGGGAGCGCGCCGCCGTCGTCCTGGTGGTCGAAGGGGAGGGAGAACTGGTCCCAGGCGAGTTCGGGACAACCGGGAGCCAGGGCAAGGGCGTTGAAGCAGTGGTCCCAGCTCCACACCTTGTCCATCCAGTGCTTGGACATCAGCACGGCGGGCCGGGTGACCAGGCCGGCGGGGAGCACGGTCGCCGACCACACCACGTAGGCGGCGAGCTCGGCGGCCGGGGTGGCCTGTGAGCGCCAGGGTGCGACGGTGTCGGCGAAGTCGGCGAACAGCTCCCCGGCCGCACCCCGGACCTCGGCGAACGTCGCCGGGGAGCGGAAGGGCGCTCGTGCGGCGTCGAATTCCTCGACCGCGACCTCCCACGAGCCGTCGGCCCCGGCGGCGACCGTGAGGCCGCGGTCGGCGGCGCCCAGCGCCTGGGAGCCGCTGACGGCGGCGACCGTGCCGGACAGCACGGTGATCCGGTAGCGGCGGCCGGTCTCGTAGGAGGTGAACACGTGCGCGTCGGTCACCGGGTCGCGGTAGAAGTAGGTCCCGCCGAACGGGGTCAGGGCCTGTGCTGCCGCGGTGACGCGCAGGTGCACTCCCTCGCCGCGCACGCGCAGGGTGTCCGGCGACTCGTAGGCGAGGTCCACGCGCCCGGCCTCGGCGGTCCAGCCGAGCAGGCCCGGTGTCGCCTCGACGGAGGTCTCCGCGCGCTCGCCCGTCGCCGCGTCGAGGGGGACGAGGCGCAGGACGGCGTGCATGCCGTTCTGGTGCGAGACGAGGTGCAGGTCCTCGGCGCGCGTCCGCTCCGACAGCACGGGGGAGACGCAGAACCAGGAGCCGTGCGTGCTGAAGGGGATGTCTTGGACGGAGAAGGCCGGGTCGGCCGGTGCGGCGGTCATGGAGGCGGCACTCATTTCTTGTGCGGGGGCGGTCGGCGGTTCGCGTCCGCCGGACGGGGCGACGGCGCTCGCGCGGCGGCTCGTGGGGGGAGCGGGGAGCCGGGCGGTGCGGGGCGGCGCGCGGGGAGCCGGGGTCAGTCCTTGACGGCGCCGGCGGTCACGCCTGCGGCGACGTAGCGCTGGGCCAGGACGAGGATGACCGCGGCCGGCAGAGAGGCCACGACGGCGGTGGCCATGATGGCGTTCCACTGCTGGTTGTTGTTGCCGATGTAGTGGTAGATGCCGAGGGTGATCGGCTCGTGGGCGCCGCCGTTGACGAGGGTGCTCGCGAAGACGAAGTCGGACCAGGACCACAGGAAGGCGAACAGGGACACGGTGACGACGGAGTTGCGGCTCATCGGCAGGACGATCGCCCAGAAGGTGCGCAGCGGTCCGGCTCCGTCCGTCTTCGCGGCCTGCAGCAGTTCGCCGGGGATGCCGGACATGAACGCGGTGAAGATGAGGACGGCGAACGGGACGGCCAGCGTCGAGTCGGCGACGATCAGGCCGGGCACGGACTGGAGCAGGCCGAGCTGCAGGTAGATGGCGTAGAAGCCCATCGCCATGATGATGCCGGGGATCATCTGGGCGGCCAGCAGGACGAAGCCCAGGATTCCGCGGCCGCGCGGGCGTAGTTTGGCCAGCGCGTATCCGGCGGGCGCGGCCAGCGCCACGGTCAGGGCCACCGTCCCGAGGCCGATGACGAGGCTGGTGCCGAGGTAGGGCAGTTGCTGGTCGACGACGGCCCGGTAGCCCTCGAGGGTGGCGTGGGCGGGGAACAGGTCCGGCGGGCTCTTGCGCATGTCCTGGTCGGGGGTGAAGGACACGTTGAGCATCCAGTAGACCGGGAACAGCATGACCGCGGTCAGCAGGACGCCGACGGTCGTCTTCACCCAGGTGCGGCGGCGACGGCCCGGGACCGTCCGTGCGTGCGTCATGACAGTGCCTGCTTTCGCTGGACCCGGACATGGATCAGGCCGAAGACCAGGGCGGCGACGACCAGCAGGTTGCCGACGGCCGCTCCGGGGCCGAAGGCGGGCAGCAGGTTGCCGAAGCCGAGCTGGTAGGACCAGGTGGCGAAGGTGGTGGACGAGTCGGCCGGGCCGCCCTTGGTCATGATCCAGATGATGTCGAAGACCTTGAGCGTGTAGACGAGGCCCAGCAGCAGGGTGATCGCGGACACCGGACGCAGCAGGGGGAAGGTGATGCGCCAGAAGCGCTGCCAGGCGTTGGCTCCGTCGAGCGCGGCCGCCTCGTACAGGCCGGCGGGGATGGACTGCAGACCGCTGTAGAGCACGACCAGGTTGAAGGGGACGCCGATCCAGACGTTCGCGATGATCACCGACACCAGCGACCAGGACGGCGAGGTCAGCCAGTTCACGGAACCGATGCCGACGGCGTGCAGGGCGGCGTTGACGATGCCGGAGTCGCTGTTGAGCATCCACGACCAGGTCGACGCCGACACGATGAGCGGCAGCAGCCACGGCACCAGGAACAGCGCACGCAGGGTGGCGGAGAGCCGGAAGTGCTGGTTGAAGAAGACGGCGAGCCCCAGGCCGATCGCGTACTGGAAGACCAGGCACACGGCCGTGAACATCGCCGTGTGCAGCAGCGCGGGAGCGAACGTCGGGTCGTCGAAGACGGCCCGGTAGTTGGCCAGGCCCGTGAACGGCGCGTCGCCCCGGACGAAGGAGCGCACGGTGTAGTGGCGCAGGCTCAGATCGATGTTGCGGTAGAGCGGATAGGCGTAGAAGAGGACGAGGTAGAGGGTCACCGGGGTCAGGAACGCCCAGGCGGCCCACTGCGGGGAGGCGGGACGGCGCCGGGCGGGGGTGCGGGCCGGGGGCGGGGCGGCGGTCGCCGCCCCGTTCCGGTCGCGTACCGGCGGGCGGTCCGGCGACGCTGTCGTGTGTCTCATGGGTTGACCGGCGTCCTGGTCACTCGGCGGCGGACTGGGCTGCGGTCAGGGCGTCCTTCGGCGACGCGGACCCGCTGAGCGAGGACTGCACGGCCTTCCACAACTGCTCGGAGATCTTGGGGTACTTGGTGCCCAGGTCGTCACTGGTGCGTCCCTTGGCGGCGTGCACCGCGTCGACCCAGGGCTTGAGTCCCGGCTCGGCCGCGACCTGCTGGCCCTGGACCTCGGCGGTGGGAGCCACGTAGGACAGCGTCGTGTCGGTGGCGAGCAGGTTCTGGCTGCTGCTCAGGCAGGACACCAGCTTCTGCGTGGTGGCGTAGCGGCCGGTGTCGTCCTGCACCGGGACGGTGACGAACTCACCGCCCGTAGGAGCCGCGGCGTCGCCCCCGGTGGCGGCGGGCACGGGGATGACGCCGTAGTCGAAGCCGGCCTTCGCGGCGTTGGCGAGCTGCCAGGTGCCGTTCTCCGCGAACGCGTAGTCGCCCGTCGCGAACTCCTGCCAGCTGGTCGTCTGGGTGTTGTTGATCACCGAGTTGGGGGCGTAGCCCTTGTCCAGCCAGTTCTTCCACAGCGACAGCGCGGAGACCGCCTGGTCGGAGTCGAGCGCGGTCAGCTGGGCTCCGGAGCCCCAGTACCAGGGCAGGAACTGGAAGCTGCCCTCCTCCGTGCCGATCGCGGAGAACGTGATGCCCTTCTTGCCCGCTCCCTTGACCTTGGCGAGCGCCGCCGTCAGCGACTTCCAGTCCTTGACGGAGGAGATGTCCACGCCCGCCGTCTTGAGGACCGCCTTGTTGTAGTACAGGGCGAGGGTGTTGGCGCCGATGGGGGCGCCGTAGGTCTTCCCGCCCGACTGGCCGGCCGCGAGCAGGTTGTGGTCGACCTTCGAGACGTCCAGCTTGTTGTCGTCGGTGGAGGTGAGCACGCCCGCTTCCGCCAGGGTGGACACCACCGGGTTGTCGACGATGAGGACGTCCGCGGAGTTGCCCTGCTGCGCCGCGAGCAGCGCCTTGTTGGTGAGGTCGCCGGTGTCGAACGCGGTTCGCTTGATCTTCACGCCGGCCTTGGCGCCGCAGCCGTCCAGCAGCTTCGCCCACGCCGACGTCTTGTCGAACTGGGGGTAGGGGTCCCAGATGGTGAACGTGCCGCCGTCCGAGGCGTTCGTGGACGTGCCGCTCCCTGCGGAGGAGCATGCGGCGGCCCCGGCGGTGACGGCGACGACGGTCAGGACTGCGGCGGCGAGACGCCGTCCGGCGGATCTGTTCATGGCGAGTCCTCCATGGATTTCGGCACGGGTGTGCCCTGGGATCGGCACGGGTGTGCCCGGGGGATCGGCACAGACATGGGTGTGCCGTGGGATCGGCACAGACGTGGGTGTGCCGGGGGAGGGGTGATCGGGGGCCCGCGGTTCGCGGAACCGGGGCGGTGGATTGTGCGGTCGGTCGGTCCGTCAGCCGGCCGTTCGGCGGCCGTCCGGCGGTGTGCGGAGGGCGCCGGGAGGGGGCGCCCCCCGGGGAGGGCTACCCCCCGGGGGAGGGCTAGGGGTGAGTGGAGTCCGCGGGGTCCGCTCCCGGATCGGCGGGAGCGGCTCCGGCGGGGGTGGAGCCGGCGGGCGCGGTGCTGGCCCGCAGCGAGATCGGCGGGGTGAGGAGGTGGTGCCGGGCCGGTGAGTCGGGATGGTCGAGCCGCTCGACGAGCAGGTCGACGGCGAGGCGGCCCATCTGCTCCGCCGGCACGTCGGCGGCGGTGAGCTGCGGGGTCACCGTCTCCGCCCACCGGCCGGCCACGACCCCGGTGACGGAGAAGTCGCGCGGCACATGGCGGCCGGCCTGCGCCAGCCCCCGGTAGAGGCCGCCGAGCGCGGCTTCGTTCAGCGTGACGAGCGCCGTGGTGGCGGGATCGTCGTGCAGGATCCGCTCCAGGCAGGCGAGGCCCGAGGCGGGGTCGTCTCCGCAGCAGTACGTCCTGACGGTGAGGCCGCGTTCCGCGGCGGCCTTGGTGAACCCGTCGAGACCCCGGTGGGCCGATTCGTAGCCGGCCCGCAGCAGTTGCTCGGGCCGGTTGACGAAGGCGACCCTGCGATGGCCCAGGTCCGCGAGGTGGTGCACGCAGGCCGCCGCCAGCGCTGTGTGGTCCAGGCCCACCCACCAGCTGCCCTGCGGGTGCGCGGTGCGGCCGATGGCGACGGAGGGGAAGTCCAGCGCGGTGAGATGGTCGAGCCGGTCGTCCTGCAGCCGGATCTCCATCAGGATCGCGCCGTCGACCCGCCGTTCGCCCAGCAGCCGCTGGAACGAGCGGTCGCTGTCCATGCCGCTGGGCGAGAGCAGCACGTCGTAGTCGTAGGCCGCGGCGGCCTCCGTCACGCTGCCGATGAAGTCGAGCTGCATGCCGGTGTAGTGGTTGCCGGCGGGCGGGAAGACCAGGCCGATGGTGTTGGTCCGGCCGTTGGCCAGGGCTCGCGCACTCGCGTTGGGCTGGTAGCCCAGCTCGTCGATGACCCGCTGGATCTTGTCGCGGGTCTCCTCGGACACGGGGCGCTTCCCGCTGAGGGCGTACGACACGGTGCTCCGCGAGACACCGGCCCGCTTGGCGATCTCACCGATGTTCACGGGACTCCTTGCCGGGTTGATCGAACCGGTTCGACTGTTCCGGGGAACGACCTCGGCCGGGTGGCCGATCGTCGAACCGGTTCGCGTGAAGTGAAGGTAGGAGCAACCCGGACGGGTGTCAACGCTTCGCGCCGGATTTCTCGTAACGTCCCGGAAACGCCCGCGGAGCGTGGACGCCCCATGGACGCCCCGCCCGGACCGGTGGGCCGCGAGCCCGCGTGTCGTCGGGCCGGAGGCGGTGCGCGCGGGCGGAAAAGCCCTGTTCCCGGGTGGTGAAAGGCCCTGTAGGGGAGAGGGCGCGGCGTCGGGGCGGGCCTCTGCGCCGGCCCGGGGACGGCCCCGGGATCGCCCGCGGGGGCCGGCCCAGGGGGCGGCGGAGGGCGGTCGGGGGCGGCGTCAGTCTGGCGGGGGCGGCGCGGGGAGCCGTGCAAGGGGCGGCGTCCGGGGTGTTGTCGGCCCGCGCCGCCGGTGTTAATTTCATCGAACCGGTTCGATTACCTCGCGCGGGCGGCGAGCGGCGAGAGACACCGCCGAGCGGATCGGAAGAGAGGTTCTGTCAGGTCAGAGGGACGTGGGTGAAGCGGGCCGCCGTGTGGAGGTCGGCCTCGATGCGCGAGGCCGCCGACCGCAGGGCCGGGAGGACGTCCCGCACGCACTCCTCGGCCGTGCGGCGGGCGACATGGGTGGCCGCGTTCAGGGCGGCGACGGTGCGGCCCGCACGGTCGTGGATCGGGACGGCGATCGCTCGCACCCCCTGCTCGAGTTCCTCGTCCGCCAGGGCGTACGACGAGGCGGGGTCCCCGGGCGCCGCCAGCAGCACCCGGCCCAGGGACGTCGAGTGGGCGGGCAGCCGCGTGCCGACGCCGACGTCCACGCTCATGACGTGGCTCGCGGCGGCCCGGGCCGTGTACTGGATCTCCTCGCGGGACCCGGTCAGCACCGCCAGCGAGGTCGTCTCCCGGACGTCGTCCGCCAGCGCCGCCATGTGCGGAGCCGCGATCCGGGGCAGCGAGGTGCGGGAGAGCGGAGGGAAGCCGAGGGCGAGGACCCGGGGCGTGAGGGCGAAGGCGCGGGGGCCGGCCGCTGTCACCAGGCCCAGGTGCTGGTAGGTGATCAGCGCCCGGCGGGCCGTCGCCCGCGCGAGTCCCGTCGCCTTCGCGACCTCGGTGAGGGTGAGTTCGGCCCTGCCCTCGCCGAACGCCGTCAGGACGGTCAGCCCCCGGGCGAGGGACTCGATGAACTCGCGGCCCAGTTCCTGCTTGGACGCCCCCGTCCAGACGGCCAGCCCCGCGGGCGGCGGGCCGGACTCCGCGGCCGGCGCCCGGCGCAGCTCGTCCTCCATCGCCGCGACGGCCGTGCGCAGCCGGGGGAGCAGGGCGGCGCGCAGATCCGCCGCCGTGTGCCGGCTCGTGTGGCTGACGACGCTCGCCACGCACGCGATCCGCGCGGTGCGCGGGTCGCGGACCGGGACGGACACGGCGACCAGGCCCGCTTCGATCAGCTGGTCGTCCAGGGCGCAGTCCTCGTCCGCCGCCAGGGCCGTCCTGCGGGCGAAGCCGAAGCCGTCGTCGTCCGAGAGCGAGGGGGGCGGCGGGACGGCCGGGAAGGCCCCGTCGTGCGGGTCCGCCGTGCGGCGGGCGCGCCAGGACCGCCACTCCTCGTCGGTCCACGCGGTGGCGAACAGCGGTCCCGGCGCGGTGCGTTCGGCCGGCAGCAGGTCGCCGATGCGGAAGCTCAGGGACATCGCGCGGCGGCGGGTCGCCTGGTGGATGAAGCGGATGCCGTCGCCGTCGGCGACCGCCAGGGACACGGACTCGTCGAGTTCGTCGGCCAGGGCGTCCGCGGCGGACGACAGCAGCGCCGGCAGGCGCAGGGCGGCCAGATAGGCGTTGCCCAGTTCCATGACGCGGGGGGTCAGCACGGCGTTCCGGCCGTCGAGGCGGACGTATCCCATGCGGGCGAGGGTCGCCACGATCCGGTCGACCGTCGAACGCGCGAGGCCGGTGCCGCGCTCCAGGTCGCTCGGACTCGCCGTGCCGCCCGCGGCGGTCAGTCGCCTCAGCACGTCGACCCCGCGGATCAGCGGCGTGACGGCCTCCGCCGGAGCGGGCGCGGCGGCCTCCGGAGGCGGGCCGGGCGCGGCGGCCCCGGGCGGCGGGGCGGGTGCGGGCGTCCTGGTCGCGGGCATGCGGTGAATTCTCCGATACGGGCGGTACGGGGGTGCGGCGCCGGCACGGGGACCGGCGCCGCGCACTGCGGGGGTCGGCGGGGCGGTGTGCCTGCTGCCCTGCGGCTGCCGCCCTACGATAGCCCGGGGCCCTCCCCGCACCGGCTCGAGCCGCCGCCGCGGGCCTGTCGTCCGAGCCCGGCCGGGTGGGCCGTGCCTACCGGCGGGTCACCCGCACCCGGTATCCGTCCGGGGAGTCCGCCTTCGTGACGTCGATCCGGATGCCCCTCTTCGGGTCCTTGAAGGTCTCGCCCGGGGCGAAGGGGGCGTCGGAGAGCTCGGCGTGGACGTTGGGGCTGCGGGTGCAGCCGCCGCTGTCGGGGCGGGAGTCGTAGACGGTCACCGGGCCCATGCCGGTGTCGACGTCGGCGTCCACCTTGTAGACGAGGACGCCCGGGCGGCACACCGCCTCGTCGTTCCCGCCGCGTGCGCGCATCTCGACGGCGTAGCCGGTGCGGGCGCCGAGCGGGACGAAGACGAGTTTCGGGCCGCCCGCGCGCGCGAGGGGCGTCAGCGGGTACTCCGTCGTGCCCGGCGTCGCCGCGCAGGCGATCTGGGAGGCGTCCAGCCAGCCGAGCTTCCACTTGTGCCAGCCGAGCAGGTCGTTGTTGGCCCCCCAGTCCTCGCTCATGATGTCCCAGTGGCCGACGGCGCCGCCGCCCTCCTGGGTGTAGAGGTCGGGCAGGCCGAAGACATGCCCGTTCTCATGGGGCAGGACCCGGTAGCCGGTCCGGTCGTAGGAGCCGGAGCCGTCGTCCTGGCGGGAGTACACGAACGAGGCGTTCGCCACCGACACCCCGTCGGCGACCGGCGCCTCCGCGTTCCCGGCGAACGTCACCGACAGGACCGTGTCCAGCGCGGAGGGGCCCGCGTTCGGGGTGATCAGCACGTTCAGGAGGTCGTAGTGGCGGAAGTCGACCTCCGGGTCGGCGGCGCCCACGATGTCCTGGACGAGTTCGCGATAGCCGGGCTCGAACGGCGCGCCGCGCTCTATGCCGTACGCGTGGAACGACTTGGGCATGCGCAGCCAGTGCCGGACGGGCGTCTCGGCGCGGTAGTCGAGACGCCCGTAGGAAGCCGTGCGGAACCACTGCTCCGTCTGCGGGAAGAACTCGCGGTAGCGGCTCAGCGCGCTGCCCCGGCCGGGCGCGTCGGAGAAGTCGATCATCAGGGTGAGGGCGCGGACGACGCCGGTGGAGCGGGCGTAGCCGCCTGCGGTGGGCAGGCCTTCGGACATCTGGACGGACGCGCGCCCACTGATCATGCAGGGGGCGAGGGCGGCGGTGCGGGCCACGGTGAGGGGGCCGGCGCCGGCCGTCGTCGAGTTGGGGACGGGGGCGAGGTGACCGCTGCCGGCGGACGAGCTGAGGGCGAGCGTCAGGACGGTGACGGAGGCGAGGGCGGCGGCGCGGCGCGTGCGTATCGGACGGCGGCGCGGGTCCCGGGCAGTGCGCGCGGACTGCGGCTGCATGCGGGGGCCTTTCGCTCCGGCAGCCACCGGTCGCCGGCTGCGTCCTGATCACCTCCTGATCACCCTCTTGCAGGGCGCATGCGGGCGCGCGCTGGAGGAGACCGATCGTGGGTTACCGGCCGGTACGAGGCCCGGCGAGGGGTCGGCGCGGGGGCGGTGCGGGGGCCGGTACAAGGGCGGTGCGAGGCCGATGCGGGGCTGGCGCGAGGGCGGTGCGGAAGGCGGTGGCAGGGATGCGGAGCGGGGCCGACCGAGTTGTGGCCCAGGTCACATCGAAAACTTCCAGGTCCGGGAAATAACCGGGGACGCCGTCCCCGTTTAGCTAGGTGTCCGAGTGAAACGGGGACTGGTTCCCCGGATCGCAGCAACAGACGTCCGTGACGCACCGTGCGTCACATGAACCTCAGACAGGAGTACGCCGTGCAGACCGCGACCGCGATCCCCGCAGAGCGCAAGGCGACCCGGCCTCGCGCCGACGCCCTGCGCAACCGGGAGCGGATCGTCTCCGCCGCCCGCGAGATGTTCACCGAGTTCGGCCCCGACGTGCCGCTCGACGAGATCGCCCGCCGGGCCGGCGTGGGCAACGCCACGGTGTACCGCAACTTCCCCGACCGGGACGCGCTGGTCCGCGAGGTCGTCTGCTCGGTGCTGGACCGCACGGTCCGGGCCGGACAGACCGCCCTCGCCGAGACGGGCGACGCGTTCGAGGCGCTGGAGCGCTTCGTGCACGTCTCCGCCGACGAGCGGATCAGCGCGCTGTGCCCGATGATCTCCAGCACCTTCGACGAGCACCACCCCGACCTCGAGGCCGCCCGCGAACGGTGTGAGCGGATCATCGAGGAGGTCATGGACCGCGCGAGGGCGGCCGGGCAGCTCAGGCCCGACGTCGGCGTGGGGGACGTGATGATCGCGGTGGCGCAGCTCAGCCGGCCCCCGGCCGGCACGGCCTGCCCGAGCGCGGACCGCTTCCTCCACCGTCATCTGCAGCTGTTCCTGGACGGACTGCGGGCTCCCGCGCCCTCCGTGCTGCCGGGGGAGGCCGTGACCATGGAGGACCTGCGCCGCCCGTGATCGACCGCATGTGACCGACCGTCCGTGACCGACCGTCCGTGATCGATCTTCCGGGACCGACCGTCCGGGATCGTCGTTCTCCTTCCACCCCTGTACTTCAGTCCTTCCGTTTTCTTCCGTTTTTTCCGTCACGAAGTCCCGAAGCGGGTATTCCCATGTCTGAAACAGCCCAGAAGGCCTCGGCCCCGGTCCCCGGCAAGGGGGGCGGGCCGGACGCCAACCGCTGGAAAGCGCTGGCCTTCATCGCTCTCGCCCAGCTGATGGTCGTCCTCGACGCGACCATCGTGAACATCGCGATGCCCTCCGCCCAGCAGGACCTCGGCATCTCCGACGGCAACCGGCAGTGGATCGTCACCGCCTACGCCCTCGCCTTCGGCGGTCTGCTGCTGTTCGGCGGCCGCATAGCCGACCTGTGGGGGCGCAAGCGCGCCTTCGTCGTCGGCCTCGGCGGTTTCGCCGCCGCCTCCGCGCTCGGCGGCGCCGCCGTCAACGAGGCGATGATGTTCGGCGCCCGCGCGCTCCAGGGCGCGTTCGGCGCGCTGCTCGCGCCCGCCGCGCTCTCCCTGCTCGCGGTGATGTTCACCGACGCGAAGGAGCGCGCCAAGGCGTTCGGCATCTACGGTGCGATCGCCGGCGGCGGCGGCGCCGTCGGCCTGATCCTCGGCGGCTTCCTCACCGAGTACCTGGACTGGCGCTGGACGTTCTTCGTGAACATCCCGTTCGCGATCGTCGCCGCGGCCGGCGCGTACTTCGTCATCCGTGAGCCGGAGGGCGGCCGCAACCGTTCGCCGCTCGACATCCCGGGCGTCGTCCTTTCCACCCTCGGTCTGGTCTCCCTGGTCTACGGCTTCACCCGCGCCGAGTCGGAGGGCTGGAGCGACTCCCTGACCATCGGCATGTTCGTCGCCGCGGCCGTCCTGCTGGCCGCCTTCGTGATCGTCGAGGCGAAGGTCAAGGCCCCGCTGCTGCCGCTGCGCGTGATCACCGAGCGCAACCGCGGCGGTGTCTACCTCTCCCTCGGTCTCGCGATCATCGCGATGTTCGGCCTGTTCCTCTTCCTGACCTACTACCTGCAGATCGTGAAGGGCTACTCGCCGGTCAAGACCGGTTTCGCCTTCCTCCCGATGATCGCGGGCATGATCACCGGCTCCACCCAGATCGGCACCCGTCTGATGACGAGGGTCCCCCCGCGTCTGCTCATGGGTCCGGGCTTCCTGGTCGCCGCGGTCGGCATGCTGTTCCTGACCCGTCTGCAGATCGACACCTCGTACGCGGCGGTGCTGCTGCCGGCGATGCTGCTGCTCGGCCTCGGCATGGGTACGGCGTTCATGCCGGCCATGTCCATGGCCACGCTGGGCGTCGAGCCGCGGGACGCCGGCGTCGCCTCCGCGATGGTCAACACCTCGCAGCAGGTGGGCGGCGCGATCGGCACCGCCCTGCTGAACACCATCGCCGCGTCCGCGACGACCTCGTACATCAAGGACCACATCGCCGGCGCCGGCTCCAAGCCCCAGCAGCAGCTGGTCCAGCTGGAGGGCATGGTGCACGGTTACACCAGCGCCATCTGGTTCGCCGTCGGCATCCTGGTGGCGGCCGCCGCGATCGCCATGACCCTCATCAACGCCGGCAAGCCGGACATGGGCCCGGTCGCGGGCTCGGGGTCGAAGGACGCCGAGGAGGCCGTCCCGGTGATGGTCCACTGACCCGCCCGTGGCGCCGGCCCGCCCGGCCGGCTGACCCGCCCACGGGTACGGCGGAGCCGGGCAGGTCCGCCGGTCCAGCGGGGCCAGGGCTGGTCTAGCGGAGCCAGGGCAGGTCCGCACCCGCTTCGTTGGGCTGAAGTCCCTCGGCGATGATCTGCATGATCTCGCCGAGGGACTTCTGCTGTTCCGGGGAGAGCCGGTCGAACAGGGCGTTGCGCACGACGGCGACATGGCCCGGCGCGGCGCGCCTGAGCATGTCCAGACCCTCGTCGGTCAGCACGGCGAACTGGCCGCGCTTGTCGGAGGGGCAGTCCTCGCGGCGCACCCAGCCGTTCTTCTCCAGACGTGCGATGGCGTGGGAGAGGCGGGAGCGGGTGATCTTGGCGTGCTTGGCCAGTTCGGTCATCCGCAGCCGTCGGTGGGTGCACTCGGCGAGCTTGACCAGGAGGCCGTAGTAAACGTGGGGCATGCCCGCATCACGTTGCAGCTGCCGGTCCATGTGGTCCTCGAGGAGGGTGGTGGCGTGCACGTAGGAGCGCCAGACGAGCTGCTCCTCTGCGGTGAGCCAGCGCGGCTGCGGCTCGTCGGCGGATGTGGGTGCCTTCTTCATGTACTCCACTGTAAACGTCAGCTCCTTGAAATTTAAATCATTTAGGAATATGCTCATGGCTGTTGACGTTTTAGATTTCAATCAACCATCGGGATCGACGTCGTCCGGGAACCGGCTCGGTCCGACCCCGGGAAGGAGCAGCTGCCATGTCCGCCGCAACTCAGGAGCCCGCCCTCCCCCGGGAACGCATGCCCGCGCTCTACCTCAGTCACGGCGCCCCGCCGCTCGCGGACGACCCGGTCTGGCCCGACGAGCTCGCCGCGTGGTCGGCGGACCTGCCCCGCCCCAAGGCGATCCTGATGGTCTCCGCCCACTGGGAGGAGGCCCCGCTCGCCCTCGGCGCCGTCGACCCCGTCCCCCTCGTCTACGACTTCTGGGGCTTCCCCGAGCACTACTACCAGGTGAAGTACGACGCCCCCGGCGCGCCCGCGCTCGCCGAGAGCGTGCGCAAGCTGCTGCGCGCCCCCGGCATCCCCGTACAGGACATCCCCGACCGCGGCCTCGACCACGGCGCCTACGTCCCGCTCGTCGAGATGTTCCCGGCCGCCGACATCCCGGTCCTGCAGATCTCCATGCCCACGCTCGACCCCGTGAAGCTGATGGACATCGGCCGCAAGCTCGCACCGCTGCGCGACGAGGGCGTCCTGATCGTCGGCTCAGGGTTCTTCACCCACAACCTGGCCGCGCTGCGGCACCCCGGCGGGGGCGTGCCCACCTGGTCCTCGGAGTTCGACGACTGGGGCCGGCGCGCGCTGGAGACGCGTGACTGGGACGGTCTGCTCGACTTCCTCCACAAGGCCCCGGCCGGCCGGTACGCCCATCCGCGCACCGAGCACTTCGCCCCGCTGTTCGTGACCATGGGCGCCGCGGAGGTGACCGGCGAGCTGGACGCGCAGAAGTCCGTGATCGACGGGTTCTGGATGGGCCTCGCGAAGCGGTCGGTGCAGTTCGGCTGACCCGTGCGCCCGCACCGGCCGCGAGGGGACGGCTCCGCCGGCGCTCAGAGGTCCCGCTCAGAGGTCCCGCTCATAGGTCCTTCTCGTACCAGGCCACGTCCCAGTAGCGGCCGAACTTGCGGCCCACCTCCCGGTAGGTGCCGACGTGCCGGAAACCGAAGCGTTCGTGCAGCCGCGCGGACGCTTCGTTGGGCTGTGCGATGCCCGCGTACGCCCGGTGCAGGTCCTCGTCGGCGAGCGCTTCGAAGAGCGCCTTGTAGAGCAGCGTGCCGATGCCGCGCCGGCCGGCGTCGGGAGCGACGTAGACCGTCACCTCCACCGAGGTGGCGTAGGCCCCTTTGGGCCGGTACGGACTGGATGTCGCGTAACCCAGGATCGCCTGTGGGACGCCGTGGATGTCCTGTGAGTCCGTTTCCGTGGCAACCAACAGGCGGTACGGCCCGTCTTCAGGGTGGGAGAGCAGCCAAGGACGTCGCTCTTCCGGACTGAAGACCGCGGTGTCGAATGTGATGGGCGTCTCACGTACGTAGTGGTTGTAGAGGCTGGTGAGGGCTTCGAGGTCATCCTCGATTCCCGGCCTGACCTGCACCTCTGTACGTTCCGACGACATCGGCCCTCCTCGCGTGGTCGGACAGGGTACTGCAAGATCATCAAATTCGGGGTGCGGGTTGGGAATTCTGTCCTGATTCCAGTCGTTGTTTCCATCAGATGCCGGGCACCCGAGGAGAGTCGCAAGTTCCGAGAGTGACCGGGCGTCTGAAGGGCCACCCGCCGAACCTCCATCGCAAGGGAGCACGCATGGCAACCCGTGCCGTCGCCCGCCGCAAGTCCGCCACCGGCGAGACGAGCAGCGCGGCCCGCAGTGTTCGCGCCCATGGCGGCGAGATCGCCGACCGCGACCTGGTCGGCATGTACCTCGACGAGATCGCGCGCACACCCCTGCTCGACGCCGCGAAGGAAGTCGAGCTGTCCCAGATCATCGAGGCCGGCGTGTTCGCGCAGCAGGTCCTCGACGGTGAGGAGGAGTCCAGGGCGGACGCCTCCCGCGAGGAGCTCGAGGCCCTGGTCGCGGACAGCGAGCGGGCCAAGGACGTCTTCATCCGTTCCAACCTCCGGCTGGTGGTCGCGGTCGCCCGCCGTTACCCCCGAAGCGGTCTCCCCCTCCTCGACCTCATCCAGGAGGGCAACGCGGGCCTGGTGCGCGCGGTCGAGAAGTTCGACTACCGCAAGGGCTTCAAGTTCTCCACGTACGCGACCTGGTGGATCCGTCAGGCCATCACCCGCTC
The DNA here is from genome assembly GCF_040299045.1 of Streptomyces sp. NPDC001027. Taxonomy (NCBI): domain Bacteria; kingdom Bacillati; phylum Actinomycetota; class Actinomycetes; order Kitasatosporales; family Streptomycetaceae; genus Streptomyces; species Streptomyces sp. NPDC001027. The sequence continues at coordinate 659 of NZ_JBEPBI010000050.1, read as the reverse complement.
GATAGCGGACCAGTCGCGCACGATCCGGCTGCCCGTGCACCTGGTGGAGGAGCTCGGCCGGATCCGCCGCGTACAGCGCGAGTTCAACCGTGAGAACGGCCGGGATCCGGAGCCCGCGGAGATCGCCGCCGAGCTCGGCTCGACGCCGGAGCGCGTGACCGACGTCCTGGACTGGGCCCGTGACCCGGTCTCGCTGAACATGTCGGTCGACGACCAGGGCGAGACGCAGTTCGGCGACCTGCTGGAGGACACCTCCGCGGTCTCGCCCGAGCAGTCCGTCCTCACCCTGCTGCGCAGCGAGGAGCTGGACGGCCTGATCGACCGTCTCGACCCGCGCACCGCCTCCATCATCAAGATGCGTTACGGCATCGACGACGGCCGGGAGCGCACCCTGACCGAGGTCGGCAAGGAGCACGGCCTGACGAGGGAGCGCATCCGCCAGATCGAGAAGCACGCCCTGCTGGAACTGAAGAAGCTGGCCCGCGACACGGGCTTCGAGGCGGCGGCGTAGCAGGCCGGATCCCCACGGATCCGGCAGGCACGGCAGGGGTGGCCGGCGTCGACGACGCGGACACCCCGCCGTGCGCCGACGCCGGAAACTGCCGCCCGCGCGGGAAGTCGACGGCCGGCGCCGGGCGTTGCGGCGAGGCCGCTCGGCC
>NZ_JBEPBI010000049.1:0-48258 GCF_040299045.1 Streptomyces sp. NPDC001027 | reverse complement strand
CGATAAAGGGCACTAGCACCTCAAGCTAGCGCGTCTGCCATTCCGCCACCCGGACCAGGTGTCTGCCGCCTGCGAGACGTTCCCCGCGGCGACACGGACAACAATACCAAGCTTTCGGCGTGCCTCTCACCTGCATATCCGCTGGCCGCGCCCGATGAAGGGCCGAGGACCGGCCGGTCCGTCGCACACGCGGATCAGGACGTCGCGCGGGCGCGGTACGCATTCCGGGTGCGCTCGGTGTGCTCGCGCATCAGCCGGGCGGCCTCCTGTTCGTCATGGGCGGCGATGGCCGCGATCAGGTCGCGGTGCTCGATCCACGACTGCCGGCCGCGCCGCGGGGCGATCGGCGTGCAGTACCAGCGCACCCGGCGGTCGACCTGGGCCGCCAGCCGGGCGAGGACCGCATTGCCCGAGAGCTCGACGACCTTCGCGTGGAAGCGGGCGTTCAGGGCGACCGCGACGTCGACCTCCTCGGCGTCCGCCTCGTCCTCGGTGACGGCCGACGCGCCCTGCGCCAGGATCTCGTTCAGGGCCGCGACGCCGCGCTCGTCCGCGTGGACGGCCGCGAGGCGTGCGGCTTCGGCCTCCAACAGGGTGCGCACGGTGAGGAGTTGATCCGCCTCCTCCGCGGTCGGCTCGTGCACGAACGCGCCCTGCGCGGGCCGGAGCTCGACCCAGCCCTCGGTGCTGAGCCGCTGCAGCGCCTCGCGCACCGGCTGCCGTGAGACGCCGAGGTGACCGGCGAGCTCGCTCTCGACGAGGTGCCGGCCGGGCTGCAGAGCACGGGTGGTGATGAGTTCGAGCAGCGCCTCGTAGACACGGTCGCGCAACGGGCCGGGCCGTTCGAGCTTGGGCACCGCGCCCTGCGGCAGTCCCGTCGACGCCATGGTCGGTCCCTCCTGGGCGAACACCGGTCGGCGTCGGCCGCAAGGGCGAGTGCCGAGCGCCGAATGCCGTCTCGAACGACTCCGGACACCGGACACCGGAGCGGCATGGACGGCGGACGGACGGTGATGACGGCCGCGCACGCCGCACTCCGTGGACGCGCACACGACAGGTGCGGCGCGGTGGGACCGTCGACCGGGCCGCTTTCGGCAACCGGTGTCGGTCGATTGTCTTTCGTCTACAGTCTACGGCGCGCGGTCCGTCGGACGAGGCTCGCCGACCTCGCGCACGCCTACCGCGACCTGCCTACCGCGTCCGCACACTCGCCGCGCCCCGCCGCCGTCCGCGCATCGCGCGGCACGGCCCGCACGGCCCTCGCACCCGTCGCCGTTCACCTGTCGCACGTCGCCGGCCGTCGTCACGAGTCACCGTCGGCACGCCATCGCGTCCGGGCTCTCACGTGCCGGCGGGTCACGGGCAGACGATCGTGGGCTCGCAGGTCACGGGCAGCGCACGACCTGCCCGGCGTACGAGAGGTTGCCGCCGAAACCGAACAGCAGCACCGGGTCGCCCGTGGAGACGGCGCCCTGCTCGACGAGCTTGGAGAAGGCGAGCGGGATGCTGGCGGCGGAGGTGTTGCCGGATTCGGTGACGTCCCGCGCGACGACCGCGTTGACAGCCCCGATCTTCGCCGCGAGGGGCTCGATGATGCGCAGGTTCGCCTGGTGCAGGACGACGGCGGCCAGGTCCTCGGGCTTGAATCCCGCCCGCTCGCACGCCTGCCGCGCGAGCGGCGGCAGCCGGGTGGTGGCCCAGCGGTACACGCTCTGCCCCTCCTGGGCGAACCGTGCAGGCTGCCCCTCGATGCGCACCGCATGCCCCATCTCGGGCACCGAGCCCCACAGCACGGGCCCGATCCCGGGCTCGACGCCGTCGGGGCAGGCCTCGACCACGGCGGCACCCGCTCCGTCGCCGACGAGCACGCACGTGGTGCGGTCGCTCCAGTCCGTCACCTCGGACATCTTGTCGGCGCCGATGACCAGCGCGCGGGTGGCGGCGCCCGCGCGGACGGTGTGATCGGCCGTGGCCAGCGCGTGCGTGAAGCCGGCGCAGACGACGTTGACGTCCATCGCGGCGGGCTGCGGGATGCCGAGGCGGGCGGCGACCCTCGCGGCCATGTTGGGCGAGCGGTCGACGGCGGTGGAGGTCGCGACCAGCACCAGGTCGATCTCGTCCGGCGCGAGACCCGCCGTGGCGAGCGCCTTGGCCGCGGCGTGCGCGGCGAGCTCGTCCACCGGCTCGTCGGGCCCGGCGATGTGGCGCGTGCGGATGCCCACCCGGCTCCTGATCCACTCGTCATTGGTGTCCACCAGTTCCGCCAGGTCCTCGTTGGTGAGCACCTTGGCGGGCTGGTAGTGGCCGACGGCGGTGATGCGCGAGCCGTTCATGTGGTGGGTCCCCTCGTTGCCGTGGGTTGCGGGATCCACCAGTCTGATCAGTGACTCACGGGTACGAGGGCGCGTGAAGCGACAGGAAACCGGTTCCGCCGTTGTCGGCTTCCCCATAGCTCTCGGACGCCTGCTCACCTGCCGAACGCCCGCCCGCCGAACACACGCCCCGCGACCACCGCTACCCGGTGAAGAGTTGCGTCGCCTTCCGGACGAGCTCGTACAGCCCGTAGACGAGCGGCGCCCCCACCCACAGCCAGGCGAAGGCGATCAACGGCCGCCGGTCAGGCTGCGGACTCGGGCTGCTGTCGTTCGACATCGGCTGCCTTCCTCTGGACGGGTACGTGGTGGCGGACGTGGACGGGACGGACGAGCTCGTTGGCGACGAAGCCGACGGCCAGCAGCCCGATCATGATGAACAGGGACAGCGTGTACAGCGACGAGCCGTCCTTGCCGGCCTCCTCCTGGCGGTCGGCGATCCAGTTGACGATCAGCGGGCCCAGTACCCCGGCCGTCGACCAGGCGGTGAGCAGCCGGCCGTGGATCGCGCCCACCTGGTAGGCCCCGAACAGGTCCTTGAGGTAGGCCGGAATCGTCGCGAAGCCCCCTCCGTAGAACGAGAGGATCACCAGCGCGCACAGGACGAACAGGGGTTTCGACGAGTCGCCGATCAGAGCGATGAGGGCGTACATCAGGGCTCCGACGCCCAGGTACAGACGGTAGACGTTCTTGCGTCCGACCAGGTCGGAGGTCGACGACCAGCCGATGCGGCCCGCCATGTTGGCCGCGGACAGCAGGGCGACGAAACCGGCGGCCGCGGAGGCCGAGACCGGGGTGGAGGTGTCGGCGAAGAAGTCCTTGATCATCGGCGCGGCCTTCTCGAGGATGCCGATGCCGGCGGTCACGTTCATGCAGAGCACGACCCACAGACACCAGAACTGCGGGGTGCGCACCGCGCTGCGCGCCGAGACCTGCACGCCCTCGACGGCGCTCGGCGCGCCCGCGACCGGCCGCTCACCTCGTGGCACCCGCACCAGCAGGACGCCCAGCGACATGAAGACCGCGTACGAGAGACCGTGCACGAGGAACGCGAGGGCGATGCCCGAGCTGTCGGCGCCGAACGACTCGAGCATCTGCGCCGACCAGGGGGAGGCGATGAGCGCGCCGCCGCCGAAACCCATGATGGCGATCCCGGTGGCCATGCCGGGGCGGTCCGGGAACCACTTGATCAGCGTGGAGACGGGCGAGATGTAACCGATTCCGAGACCGATTCCGCCGACGAAGCCGTATCCGAGGACGATCAGCCAGTACTGCTCGACGGCCGCGCCGAGCGCGGAGATCAGGAAGCCGGACGAGAAGCAGACCAGGGCGACGGTCATCGCCCAGCGCGGCCCGTTGCGCTCCACCAGGGTGCCGCCGAACGCCGCGGACAGGCCGAGCATCACGATGGCGAGCTGAAAGGGGAGCGCGCTCTGCGTGCCGCTGAGGCCGAGCGCGGACTCCAGCGGCGGTTTGAACACCGACCAGGCGTAGGCCTGGCCGATGGAGAGGTGGACCGAGAGGGCGGCAGGGGGGACGAGCCAGCGGCTCCAGCCGGGCGGCGCGATGGGGGGACTCATGAAACCTGAACGGTAGAAACCCGTTTCCGACGCTGAGAAGAGGGAGCGACGGCCGATTGCGGTGAGCGGTATGCGAGCTGCGCCGAACGGTCGGAGCCGGCCGGTCTCCCGACCGTGTGCAGGACAATGAGATCGTGAAGGACACGTCACCGCAGGCCGACCCGGTGACCCACGGCAACACCCGCATCAAGGGCCGCTGCGGCCACCAGCACGTACAGAACCGGGGCTGATCACGACATGGGACGAGTCACCGAACGACGCAAGGTGGTCCGCATCAGGGACGGCGCTGTCTCCACCCGCCCGGACACCCTGGTCGCCGAGGAGCCCATGGAGATCCGGCTCAACGGCAAACCGCTGGCGATCACGATGCGCACGCCCGGTGACGACTTCGCGCTGGCCGCCGGCTTCCTGGTCAGCGAGGGCGTGCTGGCCGAGCGGGGCGACCTCCAGAACATCGTCTACTGCGCGGGCGCGACAGCCGACGGCGGCAACACCTACAACGTGGTGGACGTGCGCACCGCGCCCGGGGTGGAGATCCCCGACATCACCCTCGAGCGCAACGTCTACACCACCTCCTCCTGCGGCCTGTGCGGGAAGGCGAGCCTGGACGCCGTGCGCACGACGACCCGCTGGCCCGTCGCCGACGCTCCCCCGCTCCGGATCGAGCCCGAGCTGCTCGCCGTCCTCCCCGACCGGCTGCGCGACGCGCAGCGGGTGTTCGACCGGACCGGCGGACTCCATGGAGCGGCCCTGTTCTCGGAGGACGGCGAGCTGATCGACGTCCGCGAGGACGTGGGCCGGCACAACGCGGTGGACAAACTGGTCGGCCGCGCCCTGCAGAGCGGGGACCTGCCCCTGTCCCGGGCGATCCTGCTGGTGTCGGGCCGGGCCTCGTTCGAGCTGGCGCAGAAGGCCGTGATGGCGGGCCTCCCGATGCTCGCGGCGGTCTCCGCCCCCTCCTCGCTGGCGGTCGACCTGGCCGTGGAGACCGGACTGACCCTGGTGGGGTTTCTGCGCGGCAGCTCCATGAACGTCTACGCGGGTGAGGACCGCATAGCCCTGAGGGCCGCGGCCCCCCAGGCCTGACCCTCGGCTCAGCCGCGCGTGAAGTGCACGTCGGCCGCGTGGACCACGGTGCCGAGACGGGGGAAGTCGAGCTTCACGGACGCATCGTGCTCGGGGCCGGTGAGAGCGGCCATCGCGTCCTCGACGAAGACCAGGTCGTACCCGAGGTCGCCGGCGGCGCGGGCGGTGGACTCGACGCCGAGATTCGTCGCGATGCCCGCGAACACGAGGGTGGTGACGCCCCGTTCACGGAGCCGGTCGTCCAGGCCGGTCCCCTGGAAGGCGCCGATCGTCCGCTTGACGATCTCCACATCGCCCTCCCGTGGCAGACCCTGGACCAGTTGGCTGCCGGACGGCTGCTCGGCGACCCCCGGACGCTCGACGCGGACGAGCACGACGAGGGCTCCCGCCGAGCGGAAGGATTCCGCCAACTCCTGGGCCGTCAGCAGCACTTCGGCGCCCTTGCGGGGCGCGAGGGGGAGGGCGACGATGCGGTCCATCAAATCGACGAGGACCAGTGCGGTGCGCGCGGGATCGAGCGCGAGGGGGACGGTCATGACGGAACGTTATCCCCCGTCAGCCGTCCGTGCCGGAGATCCGGATCAACAGACCGGTGAACTGCTCCCGTTCGACGGAGCATTCCCGCGGCCCCCGGGGTCCGGTGCGCGCACGGCGCAAACGGAGGGCCTGGCGTCGCCCTCGGTCTCAGGCCGTCGCCGGAGTCCGCTCGCCGGTGCGTTCGCCCGGCGGCTCCAGCGGATCGCGGGCCCGGCGTCTGGCGATGACCGCGCACACCATGAGCTGCATCTGGTGGAAGAGCATCAGCGGCAGCACCGCGAGGGAGGCGTGCGCGCCGAACAGCACGCTCGCCATGGGCAGTCCGGACGCGAGGGACTTCTTGGACCCGGCGAACTGCAGGGCGATCCGGTCCGCGCGGCCGAACCGCAGGGCCTTGCCGCCGTACCAGGTCAGGGCGAGCATCACCGCGAGCAGCACGGCCTCCACCACGAGCAGTCCGCCCAGCCGCGCCGCGCTCACCCGGTGCCAGATGCCCTGGACCATGCCCTCGCTGAACGCCGTGTAGACGACGAGGAGGATCGAACCGCGGTCGACGAGCGCGAGCACCTTCTTGTGCCGGGTGACGAAGCCGCCGATCCAGCGGCGCAGCACCTGTCCCGCGAGGAACGGCACGAGCAGTTGCAGCACGATCCGCAGGAGCGAGTCGGCGGAGAAGCCGCCCCCGCTGCTGCCGAGCACGGCGGCCGCAAGCAGCGGGGTGACGACGACGCCGACCAGGGAGGAGAAGGAGCCCGCGCAGATCGCCGCGGGCACGTTGCCGCGGGCGATCGAGGTGAAGGCGATCGACGACTGGACGGTCGACGGCACGAGGGTGAGGAACAGCAGCCCCTGGTAGAGCGGGTGGGTGAGAAGGACCGGGACGAGGCCGCGGGCGGCCAGGCCGAGCAGCGGAAAGATCACGAACGTGCAGGCCAGCACCGTCACGTGCAGTCGCCAGTGCTTCAGCCCGTCCAGCGCCTCACGGGTGGACAGGCGGGCGCCGTACAGGAAGAAGAGGAGGGCGATGGCCGCGGTCGAGGCGCCGGACGCCATGTCGGCGGCGGCGCCGCGCGCCGGGAACAGCGCCGCGAGCCCGACGGTCGCCAGCAACAGCAGGAGGTAGGGGTCGACCGGCATCCGACTCGGCCACTGCAGGCGTTTCACGATGCTCCACGTGCTGTTCGAAGGAGTGCTTGTTCCTGAAAGGGTTTACCGTCTGTTGCTCGTGCGGCCCGTCGGCATGCGCCTGCGGACGTCGGCATGCGTCTGCGGACCGTCGGCACACGTCTGCAGAGCATCGGCATGCGTCTGCGGTCCGTCGCTCCGGGCTGCGCAGCCGGGACCCGGAGGCTCGTGTCCATCGTCCTCCCCCGGGCAGTGATCGGGAATCCCGTACACCGCACTCACTGTCATCATGAAACATGATGAGAGGCGCTACGGTGGGCGTGTGTACGACCCCTCTCAGCTGCGCAGTTTCCTCGCCGTGGCCCAGGCGCTCAGTTTCACGCAGGCGGCGCGGCGGCTCGGTCTGCGCCAGTCCACCGTCAGTCAGCACGTGCGGCGACTGGAGGACGCGACCGGGCGCGCCCTGTTCACCCGGGACACGCACTCGGTGGAACTGACCGAGGACGGCGAGGCCATGCTCGGGTTCGCGCACCGGATCCTGGACGTCCACGAGCAGGCCGCGGCGTTCTTCACCGGCACCCGGCTGCGCGGCCGGCTGCGCTTCGGCGCGTCCGAGGACTTCGTGCTGACCCGGCTGCCGGAGATTCTGGAACGTTTCCGCTCCGACCACCCCGAGGTCGATCTGGAGCTGACGGTGGAGTTGTCGGGCGTCCTGCACGAGCGGCTCGCCGCGGGAGAGCTGGACCTGGTGCTGGCCAAGCGTCGCCCCGAGGATCAACGCGGCGAGCCGGTGTGGCGCGACGAGCTGGTCTGGATCGGCGCGGAGCGGCTGCGCCTGGACCCGGGACGACCCCTCCCGCTGATCGTGTTCCCGCCGCCGGGCATCACCCGCGCTCTGGCGCTGGAGGCGCTGGAGCGCCAGGGGCGGTCCTGGCGGATCGTGTGCACGAGCGGAAGCCTCAACGGGCTCATCGCCGCGGCCCGCGCGGGCCTGGGCGTGATGGCGCACTCCCGGGACCTGATCCCGCCGGGCCTGGTGCGGGTGGAGCGGGCCGGGCTGCCGGAGCTCGGCAGGGTCGACTTCGTGCTGGTGCACGGGCGCCGGCGGACGTCGGCGGACAGCGCCGCCGACGCCCTGGCGGCGGCGATCATGGCAGGCGGCGACCGGCTGCACCGGCGCTCCGCCACCCCTCGGCCGGCCCGCTGACCGCCCTCCGCGCCGGGCTCACCCCGGGCTCACATCCCGAGCCGGCCTGCCACGCCGTGGGGGGCCCGACGGGAGCGTGGGCGTCGTAAGCGGTGCGGGGGGATTCGGTGGAGATTACGGTGCCGAAACTTACTCAACCGTCAGCTTTGTGTCCGTCCCTTCCCCTTGTGGGCCCTTTTTCCCGCCCTGACCAGCGTGGACTGGAACGTCGCCCGCCTTGTGCGCCCCTCCCGCCCTGTCGCCGGGTGGGGTAGCTTTCACGGCGCTGTGCGGCCTTGAGAAAGCGGGGTGCGAAGTTTGCGGGAGTTCACCAACCCTCCGTTGGCGCTGCCACCGCCGGTCGGCGGTCTGGCCGACGTCGTCTTCCGGCACGCCCAGGAAGACCCGCACTACATCGCACTCGGCCGCAAGGACGAGCACGGCGAATGGCGGGACGTCACCTCCGCCGAGTTCCGCGACGAGGTCCTCGCCCTGGCCAAGGGCCTCCTCGCCCAGGGCATCCGGTTCGGCGACCGCGTCGCGATCATGTCCCGCACCCGCTACGAGTGGACCCTGTTCGACCACGCCCTGTGGACCGTCGGCGCCCAGGTGGTGCCGGTCTACCCCACCTCGTCCGCCGAACAGTGCTTCTGGATGCTCTACGACGCCGAGTGCACGGCCGCCGTCGTCGAGCACGAGGACCACGCGATGACGATCGCCACCGTCATCGACCGCCTTCCGCAGCTGCGGCAGCTGTGGCAGCTGGACTCCGGCTGTGTGCAGGAGCTGTACGACGCCGGCGCGGCCGTCGAGGACGAGGTCGTCCACCGTCATCGGGAGGCGGTCACTCCCGACTCGACCGCGACGATCATCTACACCTCGGGGACCACCGGCCGGCCCAAGGGCTGCGTCATCTCGCACGGCAACTTCATGTTCGAGGCGGACACCGTCATCGAGCGCTGGGAATCGGTGTTCCACTCCAGGAAGGGCGACGAGGCGGCGACCCTGCTGTTCCTGCCGCTGGCGCACGTCTTCGGGCGAATGGTGCAGATCGCCGCGATCCGCGGCAGGGTGCGCTTCGGCCACCAGCCCCAGCTGCACGCGTCCGCGCTCCTCCCCGACCTCCAGGCGTTCCGTCCGACGTTCTTCCTGGCCGTGCCGTACATCTTCGAGAAGGTGTTCGGCGCGGCACGGCGCAAGGCGGAGCGGGAGGGCAGAGCGGGACCGTTCGAGAAGGCCGTGGACGTGGCCGTGCAGTACGCCGAGGCGGTCGAGGCGAAGGCGTGGGGCACCGGACCGGGCCCCTCGGCCGGGCTGCGCATGCAGCACCAGCTGTTCGAGAAGCTCGTCTACGGCAAGCTGCGCGCGGCCATGGGCGGCCGGGTGCGGCAGGCGATGTCCGGCGGGTCGGCCATGGACCGCAGGCTCGGGCTGTTCTTCGCCGGCGCGGGCGTGCAGATCTACGAGGGCTACGGTCTGACGGAGACGACGGCGGCGGCGACCGCGAACCCGCCCGGCCGCACCCGCTACGGCACCGTCGGCCAGGCCATCCCGGGCATGACCGTGCACATCGCCGACGACGGCGAGATCTGGCTGCGCGGCGACAACGTCTTCCAGGGGTACCTCAACAACCCCAAGGCCACCGACGAGGCCCTGCACGACGGCTGGCTGGCCACCGGCGACCTCGGCGCCCTGGACGAGGACGGGTATCTCACCATCACCGGCCGCAAGAAGGAGATCCTGGTCACCTCCGGGGGCAAGAGCGTCGCGCCGGGGCTGCTGGAGGAGCGGGTGCGCGACCACCCGCTGGTCCACCAGTGCCTGCTGGTGGGCAACGACCGGCCGTTCGTGGCGGCCCTGATCACGATCGACCAGGAGGCCGTCGAACACTGGCTGCAGATGCGCGGCAAACCGCAGATGACGCCGTCGGAGCTGGTCAGCGACGCCGATCTGGAGGCGGAGGTGCGCCGGGCGGTGGTGGCCGCCAACACGCTGGTCTCGAAAGCGGAGTCGATCCGCACCTTCCGCATCCTCGGCCTGCCCTTCAGCGAGGAGCACGGACTGCTGACCCCGTCGCTGAAACTGAAGCGCAAGGCGATCGAGAACGCTTACGCAAACGAGGTCGAGGCGCTGTACCGGTCCTGAGCCGGACCCGGCCCCAGGTCTTGGACGGGCGGAGAACGGGTACCGGAGGGGGAGGAATGCACCGACCGTCGTGATCGTTGACGATGGGAGTACCCCTTGACGGACAACCGAAGGATCAAGAGCTCGTGAGCAGCAAGGTCCCCCCGATCATCCTCAACAACGGCGTCGAGATGCCCCAGCTGGGCTTCGGGGTCTGGCAGGTGCCGGACGACGAGGCGGAGCAGGCGGTCACCACCGCACTGGAGGCCGGGTACCGCAGCATCGACACAGCGGCGATCTACGGCAACGAGGAGGGCACCGGCAAGGCTCTCACCGCCTCCGGCGTACCCCGCCAGGACGTCTTCGTCACCACCAAACTCTGGAACTCCGACCAGGGGCACGACGCGACGCTGCGGGCGTTCGACGTCTCCCTGGACAAGCTCGGCCTGGACTACGTGGACCTGTACCTGATCCACTGGCCGCGGCCGGCCCGGGGGCAGTACGTCGACACGTACAAGGCCTTCGAGAAGCTCCTCGCCGACGGCCGGGTCAAGGCGATCGGCGTGTCGAACTTCCTGCCGGAGCACCTCGAGCGGCTCATCGACGAGACGTCGGTCGTGCCGGCGGTCAACCAGATCGAGCTGCACCCGCATCTGCAGCAGCAGGAGTCCCGCGCGTTCCACGCGGAGCGGGGCATCGCCACCGAGGCCTGGTCCCCGCTCGGCCAGGGCAAGGGCCTGCTCGAGGTCCCGGCGGTCGTGGCCATCGCCCGCAAGCACGACCGCACCCCCGCCCAGGTGGTGCTGCGCTGGCACCTCCAGCTCGGCAACGTGGTGATCCCGAAGTCCGTGACGCCGTCGCGGATCAAGGAGAACATCGACGTGTTCGACTTCAGCCTGGACGACGAGGACCTCGCGGCCGTCAGCGCCCTGAACGAGGACCGTCGCATCGGTCCGGACCCGGCCTCGTTCGACATCGGCTGACGGGCCCGAACCGCGTGAGGGCGCCCCGGACAGGGGCGCCCTCGGCGCGTCAGGGGGCTCGTCAGTTGGGCTGCCCGACCGGCCGGACGACGACGGTGTTGACGTCGACTCCGGCCGGCTGCCCGACGGCCCACACGACGGAGTCGGCGATCTGGTCGGCGGTCAGCAGGTGGCCGGGCGGCAGGCTGCCGTAGCTGTCCCAGAACGGGGTCTCCACCCGGCCGGGCGCGACCAGCGTCACGCCGACGCCCCACTCGGTGACCTGGCGGCGGGTGTTCTCCGCGAGTCCGGTGACCGCGTACTTGGTCGCCCCGTAGAGGTTGCCCGGGGTCGGCACGAAACCGGCGACGCTCCCGATGAGCACGATCCGTCCCCGGGTCTCCTTCAGCGCGTCGATCGACGCCCGGATGAGCAGCGCGGGGCCGAGGACGTTGGTCAGCACCATGTCGGTCCACCCGGCCGGATCGCCCTCGGCGACCGAGTCGTGGGTGGCGGTTCCCGCGTTGGCGACGACCGTGTCCAGCCGGCCGTAGGCGTCGAGCGTACGGTCGACCGCCGACCGCACGCTGTCGTAGTCGGCGGCGTTCCCGGCGAACGTCGACAGGGCCTTCGGGTCGCCGAGGCCGGCGGCGAAGGCGCGCAGCCGTTCCTCGCCTCGGCCGGTGACGGCGACCCGGTGCCCGAGGTCGAGCAGTCGCCGTGCGACAGCGGCGCCGATGCCGCTGCCGCCGCCGGTGATCAGTGCGACCGGAGAGTCGGTCATGGTTGCCCCCTGTGTCTCGGTGTACAGCGGGGATTCCATCAGCTGGAGTGCTCTCGAAGTCAAATGCCTTCAGAGGCACGGCGATCGGCGGCCGCCCACTGCCGGATCACGCCGTCAGCCCGCGCGTACAGCGGTGTGCACGGTGTGGGCGGCGAGCACGAATACGTCGGGCCGGCGGTGCACGCTCGCTGCGTCGTCCGGGTCGAGGAGGCGGTCGACGGTGGCACGGTCGTCGGCGTCGAGGTCCTCGCCGAAGGCCTCGCGCAGCCTCGACAGGATCGCGGCGACGTAGGCGCGGGCGCGGTCGGGGGCGGGCGCGGGCAGGTCGAGCAGGAAGCTGCGGCTGCGGCTGTGCCTCAGGCCCGCGGCGCCGAGCAGCGCCGCCCAGTCCTCGGTCTCGGCCACGGAGCCCGGCAGGTCGGCCCGCATCCGCGCGAACCACTCCGCCTCCAGCACGTCGAGCCGCGCCTCGAGCCCCGGCCGCCCGAAGCCCAGGTCGCGCGGCAGGAACCGGGCCGGCAGCCCGCCCTCCATGATCGCCAGTGTTCCGCCGGGGCTGAGGCGCTGCGCGAAGGCCGTCAGCGCGGCGCGTTGGTCGCCCAGGTGATGCAGACTGCGCCCGGCCCACAGCAGGTCGGCCGGGTAGTCCAACTCGCCCAGCACGTCGGGCAGTTCACCGACCAGGGTGCCGAACCGGTCGGCGTACCCGAGCCGGGCCGCCCGTTCCCCGGCCCGCCGGAGCAGCGGCTCGGAGCCGTCGACCGCCATGACGCGCGCGCCGGGGAAGGTCTCCGCGAACAGACAGGAGACGACCCCGGGGCCGCTGCCCGCGTCCACGATCAGCCCGGGCTCGGTCACTTCCCTGCCGAGCCAGGACAGGGCCCGCTCGTACAGCGGGGTGAAGAGTTCGGCCTGCGCCTCCAGATGCTGCGCCATCCCGGCCCAGTCGACGTCGGTGCGCTGGTCGCGGCCGGGACCGTGCGAGTGGCTGTGACCGTGACCGTGCGGGTTCTGGTCGGCGTGGGGTGCGTGCGGGTGGTGCGCCATGGTGGTCAGCCTCTCGTCCGGTGTGCCGTCAGCGTGCGCCGACGCACCGCGGGAGTGCCACTTCTGTTGCCGGGACGGCAAAAAGACGGGTGCGGACGGCAAGCCGTTCCGCACCCGTTTCCCCCGCCTGTTCTCCCTGCCTGTTACAGCTTCCGTTTCCGCGTCCGGCGCGGCCGCCGCGGCGCCGGACCGGCCCCGGAGAGCCGGGGCCACGGAAGTGGACTGGACGGGACCCGTCCGGCCGCCGGGTCGGCGATCCGCCGGGGCCCGGCCCGGGAGGGCCGGCCGCCCGACGGATCACACCGATGCCGGTTTCACGGCCGGGCGGATCCGTTCACCTGCTACAGCTCACCGGTCACAGCGCCGGGTAGGCGTTCTGCATCAGCTGCTGGAACTGGGCCGAGAACCAGCGTCCGGACAGCGGTGCGTTCCCCAGGGAGCCCGACATGCTGTTGCCGTTGCGGGGGTTGCCCGTGTACGTCGGGTCGCACATCCGGTCGAAGCCCTTGCCCTCGTCGTTGGGGATGAGGGAGCTGGAGCCGTCGGACTCACCCGGCGGCTTCATCCAGACGTACGCGTCGATCCCGGCGGCCGGAGCGGCCTTCGGTCGCTCGCCGAGTCCGGCGCCGGACTGGTTGCACCAGTTTCCGACATGGATCCGCCGGTCGTAGCGTCCGCCGTTCACATAGGTGTCCACGCTGGTCGTGGCGCCCGGGCCGGTGGGCCGGGCGGAGCCGCCCCAGCCGTTGCGGGAGGTGTCGATCAGCATGCCGATGTTCGACCGGAAGCCGGTCGTGACCAGCTGGTTGCGGAACGCCTGGGCGTACGACAGCTCATCGGTGTACCGGTTCCAGTCCACCCACTTGGACTCCCGGACCGACTTGCCGGCCACCTGGTCGTTGATGGTGAAGTTGTTCTCCTTCAGGGCGCTGTAGTTCGCCGTGTTGGTGATGAAGCCGTGCACGTTGTCGACGGTCGAGCCCTCGGCGGTCGCGGCCTGGTACATGATCTGGGCGGAGGGGACGAAGTTGTCGTCCCAGCCGAGCCAGCCGTGGTGCCCGGCGTCGATGTAGTTGTAGACGTTGGGGATGGCGCCGAGCTTCTTCAGCGCGTAGCCCACGCCCTTCACGTAGTTGCCGTTCGCCTTCATGACGTCGCACGCCGGAGTGGCGGTCGGCCGGCTGCCGGTGTTGGTCACGAGGTTGGGCAGCGAGTCGATCTCGACGGTCGTGACGATCCGCAGGCCGGCGTACTTGCTGTCGGACAGGATCGCCGCGATCGGGTCGATGAACTGCGTCTTGTACTTGTCGATCTCCGTCGGGCCGAGCTCGCCGTTGGAGGCGAGTGCGGAGCAGTCACGCCCGGGGAGGTCGTAGACGACCAGCTGGACGACTTCCTCGCCGCTGCCCTTCTGGGCGAGGGCCGCGTCCAGGTGGGCGCGCAGCCCCATGTGGCCGCCGGCGCCGTTGATGGCGGCGATGCGGTCGAGCCAGACGCCGGTGGGCTGGTTGGAGACGCGGCTGCCGCCCGGTTCGGCGGCGGCGTTCGCCGACCATTCGGGGTTCACGTACACCTTGGCCCCGGCGTAGGGGTTGTCGACCCTGGTGGGCGGGGTGCCGGGGCCGGTGGGTCCCGGATCCGTGGGTCCCGGATCGGTGGGTCCGGTTCCGCCGTCCACGTTGCAGGTGACACCGTCGAGGGTGAACGACGTGGGCACGGCGTTGCTGCCGCTGTAGGTGCCCTGGAACCCGAAGCTGACCGAACCGCCGGTCGCCAGCGTCCCGTTGTAGGTCTCGTTGTTGGCGGTGACGGCCGTGCCGGACTGGGTGACCTTCGCGTTCCAGGCGTTGGTGACCTTCTGACTGCCGGCGTACGCCCACTTCACCGACCAACTCGTCTTGGCGGCAGAGTTGTTGGTGACGGTGACGGCGGCGGTGAAGCCGCTGCCCCAGTCGTTCTGCACCTTGTAGTCGACGCTGCACGGGACGGCGGCGAGCCCCGAGTCGCCGGGGACCACGGCGAGTGCCGTCCCCGAGGCGCCGGCGACCAGCGCCAGCGCGGCGAGTACCGCTGTTCTGCTACGGCTCATGAGTGCGGGTTTCCTTCGTGGTCGAGGGTGTGGTCCGTTCTGTTGCTTGCCGGGTGGCGCCTATCCGTCGAGTGCGCGCAGATGGTCGCGCAGTCCGATGCCGTACGCCGTGGGCGTCCCGTCGTAGGCGGAGATGAGGGACGGACCCGTGGAGCAGTCCCAGGCGTTCCAGGTCCAGCCCAGGTACGACAGTCCGCGATCGTCGAACCACTTCATGACGCGGTCGACGAAACCGTGTGAGCAGGTGTTCTCGCCGATCTCTCCGGCCACCAGCGGCACCTGCGCGGCCACCGGGGCGAGCGTGGAGTTCCAACAGCTCTCATTGGCACAGGAGTTGAAGTTGTAGACGTGGTAAGCGGCGGCGAGATTGCCGGTGGGGTCGGTGGGTTTGTGGGTCAGCCACTGGCCGAGGTCGTTGGAGTAGGCGAGCCCGCCGGCCAGGATCACGTTCCTGGCCCCGGTCGCCCGCACGGAGTCGACGAGGTCCTGCATGCCGGCGACCTCGTAGCCGATGCCCGGGCAGGTCCCGCCGTCCCGCCAGCACTGCCACGCCTGGGAGGTCGTGGCGGTGGCGCGGTCCGGATAGGGCTCGTTGAACAGGTCGAACACCACGGCGGTGTCGTTCTTGAAGGCGCCTGCGACCGAGGACCAGAACGCCGGCGTGTACTGCATGTCGGGCATCGGCTTCTGGCAACTGGCGTGCACGTCGGAGCAGCCCGCCGAGTTGCCGGTGTACTGGCCGTACGTCCAGTGCAGTTCGACGATCGGGGTCATGCCGTGCGCCTTGACGCGGGCGACCAGGTCCTTGACGGCGTTGACGTAGGTCGCGCCGCGGTACGCGGGGTCGATGTTCGAAAGGCCCAGCCAGCACTCCTCGTTGAGCGGGATACGGACGGTGTCGACGTGCCAGGCGGCGATCGCGGCGACGGCGGCGTCGTCGACCGGTCCGTCCCAGATGCCGCGCCCCTGCACGCACATGAACTCGCCGCCGGAGCGGTTCACGCCGAGCAGTCGGCGGGTGTTCCCGGCGGCGTCCACGAGCTTGTTGCCCGAGACGTGCAGGGCGGGCGGCGCGTCACCGGGTCCGGGCGGGTCGGTCGAGGGCGGCGCGGTGGGGGTCGGCGTGGGGGTGGGGGTCGGCGTGGGGGTGGACGTGGGCGTGGGCGTGGGACCGTTGCCCGCGTTGCAGGACGTGCCGTTGAGCCGGAACGCGGTCGGCGCGGCGTTCGCCCCTGTCCGCGAGGCGATGAATCCGGCGCTGACGCTCGCGCCGGCGCCCAGGGAGCCGTTCCAGCTCTCGTTCGCGGCGGTGACGGTCGCGCCGGACTGGGACCACTTGGCGTTCCAGCCCTGGGTGACCTTCTGGCCTCCCGCGAAGTCGAAGGCGAGACTCCAACCGCTCATGGCCGCCGCATTGTTGGTGACCTTCACGGCGCCCTGGAAGCCGGTGTCCCACTGGCTGTCGACCGAGTACTCCACCGTGCAGGAAGGCGCCGCTCCTTGCGCCGTGACGACCGGCAACAGGGCGCCCGCGACGAGGGCGACCGTGCCGACGACGGCTAAAAGTACTGAACGCGGGGGGTGACGCATGAGCGACTCCTTGCAGCTCAGGCGCGTCGTGACAGACGCGTCGACTGATGGAACCGCTCCCACTGGTGACTTGAAGTTAGCGCCACGGGCTGGCAAAGAACAGTGGCGGTGACTGACTTTTACTCAACTCCCGCCGTCGAATCTTTTCGACTCTTCAAGCATCTTGACCGCGTTCACCCGCATCCCCACTATGGGAGCGCTCCCACTGGTTCAAGGCTTGTTGCTCCTCCCCCCACTCCCCCGAGCCGCAAGGAGGAACCAGCACCATGAAACCCTCACGCAGACGTCGCGGGACGCGGCGCCTGTGGACCGCCGCCGTGGCGGCCCTGGCGCTCCCTCTCGCCATGCTCAGCACGAGTACGACACCCGCCCAGGCGGCCGCGCTCGCGTGCAGCGTCGACTACAAGACCAACGACTGGGGCTCCGGGTTCACCGCCGACCTCACCCTCACCAACCGGGGAGCCGACCCGATCAGCGGCTGGACCCTGACGTACTCCTACGCGGGCAACCAGAAGCTGTCGAACGGCTGGAACGGCAGCTGGTCGCAGTCCGGTCAGCAGATCACGGTGAACAACGCCTCCTACAACGGGACGATCGCCCCCGGCGCGGCCGTCGGCACGGGCGCGCAGTTCAGCTACAGCGGCGCGAACGCCGCTCCCACCGCCTTCGCGGTCAACGGCACGCCCTGCGTCGGCGCGCACCAGCCGCCGGTCACGGTGCTGACCAGCCCGACCGCGGGCGCCGTCTACACCCAGGGCAGCGCGGTGCCGCTCGCGGCGACCGCCGCGGCCGCCGACAACGCGACGATCACCAAGATGGAGTTCTACGACGACACGACCCTGCTGGGCACGGACACGAGCGCGCCGTACACGCTGTCCGCCTCGGGGCTGTCCGTGGGCAACCACTCCCTGGTCGCCAAGGCCTACGACAGCCTGGGCGCGTCGGCGTCGTCCACACCGGTCGGCATCACGGTCGCCTCGGGGCCCGCAGTGGTCGCCTCCACCACCCAACTGGCCGTGCAGCAGGGCAAGACGGGCACGTTCACGCTGAAGCTGTCGACCCAGCCCTCGGCCAACGTGACCGTCACGACCGCCCGCACCACAGGCAACACGGGCCTGACGGTGAGCGGCGGCGCGAGCCTCGCCTTCACCCCGGCGAACTGGAACACCGCCCAGACCGTGACCATCACCGCCAACGCCTCCGGCACGGGCGCCGCGACCTTCGAGTCGAGCGCCGCCGGGCACGCGAAGGCGACGGTCACCGCCACCGAGATCGCCGGGACCAAAGCGTACGACGCCCGGTTCCTCGACCTCTACGGCAAGATCACCAACCCGGCGAACGGCTACTTCTCCCCCGAGGGCATTCCCTACCACTCGGTCGAGACGCTGATCGTCGAGGCCCCGGACCAGGGCCACGAGACCACGTCCGAGGCCTACAGCTACCTGCTGTGGCTGCAGGCGATGTACGGGAAGATCACCGGCGACTGGACCAAGTTCAACGGCGCCTGGGACATCATGGAGAAGTACATGATCCCCACCCACGCCGACCAGCCGACGAACTCCTTCTACAACGCGTCCAAGCCGGCCACCTACGCCCCCGAGCTGGACACGCCGAACGAGTACCCGGCGAAGCTGGACACCGGGGTGTCCGTGGGATCCGACCCGATCGCCGGTGAGCTGAAGTCCGCCTACGGCACCGACGACGTCTACGGCATGCACTGGCTGCAGGACGTGGACAACGTCTACGGCTACGGCAACGCGCCCGGCAAGTGCGGGGCAGGCCCGGCCGACACCGGCCCCTCCTACATCAACACCTTCCAGCGCGGCGCACAGGAATCGGTGTGGGAAACGGTTCCGCAACCGACGTGCGACGCCTTCAAGTACGGCGGCAAGAACGGTTACCTGGACCTCTTCACCGGTGACGCCTCCTACGCCAAGCAGTGGAAGTTCACCAACGCCCCGGACGCCGACGCACGCGTCGTGCAGGCCGCGTACTGGGCGGACATCTGGGCCAAGGCCCAGGGCAAGGGCGGCGACGTCTCCGCGGCCGTCGGCAAGGCCGCCAAGATGGGCGACTACCTGCGGTACGCGATGTACGACAAGTACTTCAAGAAGATCGGCAACTGCGTCGGGCCGAGCGCCTGCCCGGCCGGCGCCGGCAAGGACGCCTCGCACTACCTGCTGTCCTGGTACTACGCCTGGGGCGGCGCCACCGACGCCAACGCCGGCTGGGCGTGGCGCATCGGCTCGAGCCACACCCACGGCGGCTACCAGAACCCGCTGGCCGCCTACGCGCTCAGCAGCTACGCCGACCTGAAGCCCAAGTCGGCGACGGGCCAGGCGGACTGGGCGAAGTCGCTCACCCGGCAGATGGAGTTCTACCGCTGGCTGCAGTCCAGCGAGGGCGCCATCGCCGGCGGCGCGACGAACAGCTGGGCGGGCCGCTACGCGACTCCCCCGGCCGGCACGTCGACCTTCTACGGCATGTACTACGACCAGCAGCCCGTCTACCACGACCCGCCGTCCAACCAGTGGTTCGGGTTCCAGGCGTGGTCCATGGAGCGAGTGGCCGAGTACTACCAGCAGACGGGGAACGCCGCCGCGAAGGCGGTCCTCGACAAGTGGGTCGACTGGGCGCTGTCCAAGACCACGATCAACCCGGACGGCACCTTCCGCATCCCCTCCACGCTCCAGTGGTCGGGCCAGCCCGACACCTGGAACGCGTCGAGTCCCGGCGCGAACACGGGACTTCACGTCACCGTCGCCGACTACACCGACGACGTCGGCGTGGCCGCGGCCTACGCCAAGACCCTGACGTACTACGCCGCCAAGTCCGGTGACACGGAGGCGAAGACGACGGCCAAGGCGCTCCTGGACGGAATGTGGGCCAACAACCGGGACGCCCTCGGCGTCGCGGTCCCGGAGACCCGCACCGACTACAACCGCTTCGACGACGCCGTGTACGTCCCGAGCGGCTTCAGCGGCAAGATGCCGAACGGCGACACGATCAGCTCCTCCTCGACCTTCACCTCGCTGCGGTCCTTCTACAAGAACGACCCCGCCTGGTCGAAGATCGAGGCCTACCTCGCGGGCGGCGCCGCGCCCGTGTTCACGTACCACCGCTTCTGGGCCCAGGCGGACATCGCCATGGCCATGGGCTCGTACGCGGAGCTTCTCGAATAAGCCCCCGCTGAGCGCCTCGCCGGCCGGGCGGCGTCCGACCGCGGGCCGGATGCGGCCGGCCGCGCGGCTCCCCGCGCCCCCTCGCCCCTCGGGGCCAGGGGACACGGGGTGGCGCCGCCCTCCGGCGAAGCGCTCGAGGCTCCGCGTACGTGGCCCCGTCACCTGACGACGGGGTCCAGCCGGGCGGCCCCCACCCGCACAGGGGGCCGCCCGGCAGTCGCACGTCACGCCCGTGCCGCACCGCGCGACGCCACGCCGTGCGACGTCACGTCACGTCCCGCCCGGACGCCCGCGCCCCGGACGCCCGCGCGCTCCGCACGTCCCGCATCTCTCCCCCCGCACCCGTCTCCTCCCCCTGGCTTTTCGCGAGGAAGGACCCCCACCGTGCGAAGAACCCGCATCCTGACGGCCGTACTGGCGCTCGCCGCCGGTCTGATCGCGGGCAGCCCGCCCGTGCTGGCCGCGAACGGCAGCCCGCAGGCGGCGCCGGCCGCCGAGTCGTACACCTGGAAGAACGCCCGGATCGACGGCGGCGGCTTCGTGCCGGGCATCGTCTTCAACCGCAAGGAGAAGAACCTCGCCTACGCGCGCACCGACATCGGCGGCGCGTACCGCTGGCAGGAGTCGAGCAAGACCTGGACTCCGCTGCTGGACTCGGTCGGCTGGGCGGACTGGGGCCACACCGGCGTGGTGAGCCTGGCCTCCGACTCCGTCGACCCGAACAAGGTGTACGCGGCGGTCGGCACGTACACCAACAGCTGGGACCCGGGGAACGGGGCGGTGCTGCGCTCCGGTGACCGGGGTGCGAGCTGGCAGAAGACGGACCTGCCCTTCAAGCTGGGCGGCAACAT
This sequence comes from Streptomyces sp. NPDC001027, assembly GCF_040299045.1. NCBI lineage: Bacteria > Bacillati > Actinomycetota > Actinomycetes > Kitasatosporales > Streptomycetaceae > Streptomyces > Streptomyces sp. NPDC001027. Next base: position 27,743 of record NZ_JBEPBI010000049.1, on the reverse strand, counting down.
GCCGGGCCGGGGCATGGGCGAACGGCTCGCGGTCGACCCGAACCGCGACAGCGTGCTGTACCTGGGCGCGCCGAGCGGCAAGGGCCTGTGGCGGTCGACGGACTCGGGCGTCAGCTGGTCGCAGGTGGCGAACTTCCCCAACGTCGGCGACTACCGGCAGGATCCGACCGACACGAGCGGGTACGCGTCCGACAACCAGGGCATCGTGTGGGTCACGTTCGACGAGTCCACGGGCACGTCCGGCGCCGCCACGAAGACCATCTACGTCGGGGTGGCGGACAAGGACGACGCGGTGTACCGCTCGACGGACGCCGGCGCCACCTGGTCGCGGCTGGCCGGGCAGCCGACGGGATACCTCGCGCACAAGGGCGTGCTGGACGCCGTCAACGGCTACCTGTACCTGGCCTACAGCGACAAGGGCGGCCCGTACGACGGCGGCAAGGGCCGGCTGTGGCGCTACGCGACGGCCACCGGGACCTGGACGGACATCTCCCCGGTGGCGGAGGCCGACACCTACTACGGCTTCAGCGGGCTGACGGTCGACCGTCAGAAGCCGGGCACCGTCATGGCCACCGCCTACAGTTCCTGGTGGCCGGACACCCAGATCTTCCGTTCCACGAACAGCGGCGGAGCCTGGACGAAGGCATGGGACTACACCTCGTACCCCAACCGCGCCGACCGCTTCACGATGGACGTGTCCTCGTCGCCGTGGCTGACATGGGGCGCGAACCCGTCGCCGCCGGAGCAGTCTCCCAAACTCGGCTGGATGACCGAGGCGTTGGAGATCGACCCGTTCAACTCCAGCCGCATGATGTACGGGACGGGCGCGACGATCTACGGCACGGAGAACCTCACCGCGTGGGACAGCGGCGGCCGGTTCACCGTCCGGCCGATGGTGCAGGGCCTGGAGGAGACGGCGGTCAACGACCTCGCCTCTCCCCCGGCCGGCGCCCCGCTGCTGAGCGCCCTCGGCGACGTCGGCGGCTTCCGCCACACGGACCTGACCAAGGCGCCGTCGATGATGTTCGCCTCGCCGAACTTCACGACGACGACGAGCCTGGACTACGCCGAGACGAAGCCCGACACCGTGGTACGGGTCGGCAATCTCGACTCGGGACCGCATGTGGCGTTCTCCACGGACAACGGCGCCAACTGGTTCGCGGGAACCGACCCTTCGGGCGTCAGCGGCGGCGGCACGGTCGCCGCATCCGCGGACGGCGGCCGATTCGTGTGGAGTCCGGCGGGCGCCGGCGTGCAGTACACCACCGGGTTCGGCGCCTCGTGGTCGGCGTCGAGCGGCATCCCCGCCGGCGCGACCGTCGAATCCGACCGCGTCGACCCGAAAACCTTCTACGGCTTCAAGTCCGGCAAGTTCTACGTGAGTTCGGACGGCGGAGCGACCTTCACGGCGTCGGCCGCGAGCGGTCTGCCCAGCGGGGACAGCGTGCGCTTCAAGGCACTGCCCGGCGTCAAGGGCGACGTCTGGCTGGCCGGCGGGGCGAGCGACGGGGCGTACGGGCTGTGGCACTCCACCGACTCCGGGGCCACCTTCGCCAAGCTGTCGTCCGTGGAGCAGGCCGACACGATCGGATTCGGCAAGGCGGCTGCGGGCGCCTCGTACCAGACCCTCTACGCCAGCGCGAAGATCGGCGGGGTCCGGGGCGTCTTCCGCTCGACGGACAAGGGCGTCACCTGGACCCGCATCAACGACGACGCCCACCAGTGGGGTTGGACGGGCGCGGCGATCACCGGCGACCCCCGGGTGTACGGGCGGGTGTACGTCTCGACCAACGGCCGGGGTGTCATCTACGGAGACACCTCCGACACCGGTGGCGGGGGCGGGGGCGGGGGCGGCACGGACCCGACGCCCACCCCGACAGGCGCCTGCGCGGTGACGTACACGATCACCAACCAGTGGTCGGGCGGCTTCCAGGCGGACGTCAAGCTCACCAACACCGGCACGAGCGCCTGGTCCGGCTGGAGCCTCGGCTGGACGTTCGCCGACGGGCAGAGCGTCTCCCAGATCTGGAACGCCGAGCACACCCAGTCGGGTGCGGCGGTGACGGCGAAGAACATCGCCTGGAACGGCAACGTGGCGGCCGGCTCGTCCGTCGCCTTCGGCTTCACGGGCAGTTGGTCGGGTACCAACACCAGACCGACGGCGTTCCGGCTCGGGGACCGCAGTTGCTCGTCGGGCTGAACCGCGGGTCCCGCACGGCACGTTCTGCGGGACGCTGAGAAACCCCCAGAACCGAACCCGCCGCGTCACGCGGAACGGGCCCCGTCCGGATGTCGGGCGGGGCCCTTCGCGTCGACGGTCAGGGCGTGTACACAACCGGCCTGGGTGCGGTGGCCATGCCGTCCCCGAGGAAGAAGCTCGGGTGCGGCGGCTGGTTGTAAGCGGTGTTCTGCCAGGCAAGGCCGGTGCGGTACATCGTGTCGTGCAGCAGGGTCGTGATCCGCGTGCTCGTCTCGTACGGCGTCGAGTAGATGCGCAGGGCCCGGTTGTCGACGGTCGGCCAGACGACCTCCTCACGCCAGTCGCCGAGGATGTCCCCCGACAGCGAAGGGGTCGCCTTGGTGCCGTTGTCGGAGTGGACCCCGGAGCCGGTCAGCAGCCGGGTGTCCGAGGCCGGCCCGTACTTGTCGATGTGGGTGCCGTCGAGGAGTTCGCGCACGGGATCGGCGTCCCACCAGGACAGGAAGTTGACGGAGGACGGCTCCCGGCCCCTGGCCGCGCCCGACGCGTCGCGGATCGAGCCGTCGGACGCCGACCAGGCCTCGGCGCCGGCGCTGCCCGCCCAGATGTCGCCGGCGACTCCACGGCCGTTGTCGCAGCAGGCCGCCAGCTTCCACTTCACGGCGCCCTTCGCCGGGTCGATGTACAGCTCGGCGGGCTGACCGGCGGACTCCGAGACCTTGAAGTACTCCAGGCCCGCGTGTGAGGGGTCGAGGTCGGCGAGGTGCTGGGCGTCGCCGTGCCCGGTCCTCGTCGTCCACAGACCCCTGCCGTCGTCGTCGACCGCCATCGCGCCGTAGACGATCTCGTCCCTGCCGTCGCCGTCGACGTCCCCGACGGAGAGACTGTGGGAGCCCTGTCCGTCGTACCCCTTGCCGGTGTTGGACGAGGAGTCGGTGTCGAAGGTCCAGCGGCGGGTGAAGGCGCCCCCGCGCCAGTCCCAGGCCGCGATCACCGTACGCGTGTAGTAACCGCGTGCCATGATCAGCGACGGGCGGGAACCGTCCAGGTAAGCGGTTCCGGCGAGGAAACGGTCGACGCGGTTTCCGTACGAGTCGCCCCACGACGAGACCGAGCCGCGCGCCGGGACGTAGCCGACGGACTGCATCGCCCGGCCGCTGCGGCCGTCGAACATGGTCAGGTACTCGGGGCCGGACAGCACGTATCCGCTGGAGTTGCGGTGGTCGGCGGAGGAGCTGCCGATCACCGTGCCGGCGCCGTCCACCGTGCCGTCGGCCGTCTTGACGGCGACCTCCGCCCGGCCGTCGCCGTCGTAGTCGTACACCTGGAACTGCGTGTAGTGGGCTCCGGAACGGATGTTGCGGCCCAGGTCGATCCGCCACAGGCGGGTCCCGTCGAGCGTGAGACCGTCGAGGAACGTGTTTCCGGTGTAGCCCGACTGCGAGTTGTCCTTCGCGTTCGTCGGCTGCCACTTCAGGACGATGTCCAGCGCGCCGTCGCCGTCCAGGTCGCCGACGGAGGCGTCGTTGGCCTCGTAGGTGTAGGCCACGCCGTCGGGGGTGGCGCCGCCCGCAGGCGGCGTGAGCGGAACGTCCCGGTAACCGGTGCGCAGCTGCACCGCGTGGACGGAGTCGGCCTGTTCGACGCCGCCCACGATCGCGCGCACCGTGTAGTCGGCCTGCGCCGGGGCGCCGGAGTGGAAGTAGTTCGTGGAGCCGGTGACCGGCGTCGGATTCACCTTCGTGCCGGCCCGGTACACATTGAAGGAAACAGTGTCGGAATCGGTTCCGAGCCAGCGCCAGCTCACCAGGTTGCCGCTGTCGGTGTGCACGCTCACGACGCCTCGATCGAGGGCCTCGACCTGGCGAGCGGTGGCGGCCAGGGGGGCTGCCTGCGTGCGCGTGAGCTCGAGCGCGGGGGCCGCGCCGGCGCCGGGGAGGTTCGGTCCGGCGCCCACCAGGACGGCGGCGCAGGCCAGCGCGGTGAGGACGACCCTTCGTCTGCGCTGCCTGCGCTGCCTGCGCGGACGCGACGGCGCGGGCCGCTCCGTCCACGGTGGTCGCGACTGCCGAAGGGGGAACGGGTGCGGGTGCGGCTGTTGCACGGGGCGTGCCTCCTGAGCGGGACGGACGGCTTCCGCTCTCCCAGTCGCCGCCGCGGACACCCGAGTTGCCGGGTCGGGCGGCCGGGTTCAGGCGTCCCGCAGCCCTGGATCGCCCCCCTTCGGCAACTGGCCGGGAAGCGGTTTCCGAAACGCTTTCAGGGCGAATACGGGGTCCGGGCGGGGCCGGTCCTGGTCGGGCAGGGCCGCGAGGCGGGCGGCGAAACCGTCGGCCAGCGGATGCCCGGGCGGCAGCGTGACGAACCAGCCGCGTCGCAGATCGGCGATGGCCCGACGCGGGCTGCGACCCTGTCCCCGGCCGGCGAAGCGGGCCTGGCCCGCGGGGACCAGGCCGGATGCGACGGCGTACGACTCCACGAGCGCGGCGGCGTCCGAAGCCGGCCGGGGTGGGCGCGAGGCCAGCACGACATCGATGTCGCTGCCCACGTTGTGCGACGCGCCCTTGTCGACCGTGGTGACGTAGACCCCGCCCGGACGCAGCACCCGGGCGCACTCGGCGACGATCCGCAGCGCGTCCGCCGGGTCCTCCACGAGGTGCAGCAGCCAGACGCTGCTGACGGCGTCGAACCGTCCCGCGCCGAAGGGGAGCCGGCGGGCGTCGGCGAGGACCACCGCGTCCGGCAGCCGGGCGGCGGCATGGCCCGCCATGGCCGGGGCCCGGTCCACGCCCGTCACGCGCAGTCCGGCACGTCGGTCGGCGAGCCGCCGGGTGACGATGCCGGTGCCGCACGCGACGTCCAGCAGGCTGCGCGCCCCGCCGGGCACCAGTCCGAGGACGGCGTCCGCCGCCGCGGCGGCCCGGGGCTCGCCGCCGCGCAGGGTGTCGTAGCGTTCGGCTTCCTCGTCGTAGTCCAGCACCGCCCCTCCCCCCTCCCCTCGCCCGGCCGGGCGGGTCAGTGCGCCCCGTGCGCGGGGGCCACGGCCTCCACACGGCGGGCGAGCTCGACGTCCAGACCGGTGACGGCGCCGCCCGCGCTGTGGGTGTGCACGCTGAGCGACACGGTGTTGTAGCCGAGGGTGAGCTCGGAGTGGTGGTTCAGCTCCTCCTGGATCTGTGCGACATGGATGACCAGGGAGGTCGCGGCGAAGTGCGAGCCGAGCCGGTAGGCGCGGGTGAGGCGGCCGCCGTCCAGGGACCAGCCGGGCAGCTCGCCCAGACGCTCCTCGATCTCGCTCGGCGACAGCGGTTCGGCCATGACCGGCTCCCTTCGTGGGTGTCGCGTACCCGTCCAGCGTGCCACAGGAACGCCGGGACGGCCCTGGTCAGCAGGGCTCCGCGGGGAACACGACGATCCGGGCGCCCGCGCCGGCCGGGGCCGCCCCGGCCCCGGCCCCGCACCCGCCGTCGGACGTCAGGCGTCGGGAGTCGGGGGTCGGGCATCGGGCGTCGGGGGGCGGGCGTCGAGGGGCGGGGTGCGTCCGTGCGCCGGAGCGGCTGCCGGGCACGTCCCCGATCGCGCCGGGCGGCTGCCGGGTGCATGCCCTTCCGGTCGGTGAACTACGGTCGAGGGCATGACCGTTGCAGCGATCGGCACGCAGTCCGCCCCCGCGGGGCCCGGCGGCGAGGGCGTGGGCCCGCTGCTGCGGGCCTGGCGGGAACGGCGGCGGATGAGTCAGCTGGAGCTGGCGCTGCGCGCCGACTCGTCGGCCCGGCACGTCAGCTTCGTCGAGACGGGGCGTTCCCGGCCGAGCGAGGACATGGTGCTGCGGCTCGCCGAGCAGCTCGACGTGCCCGTGCGCGAGCGCAACGCCCTGCTGCTCGCCGCCGGATACGCGCCGCGGTATCCGCAGACCCCGCTCGACGACCCGGCGCTGGACGCGCTGCGCTCGGGCCTGGAACGGCTGCTCCAGGGCTATGAGCCGTATCCGGCGCTGGTCATGGACGCCCGCTACGACGTGGTGGCGGCCAACCGGGGCATCACGATGCTGCTGGAGGGCGTCCCGGAGTCCCTGCTGGAGCCGCCGCTGAACGCGATGCGCCTCACCCTCCACCCGAAGGGCCTCGCACCGCGCATCCGCAACCTGCGCGAGTGGCGCGGGCATCTGCTCGCGCAGATGGAGCGCCAGATCGCCCTGTACCGCTCGAAGCCGCTGCGGGAGCTGTACGAGGAGGTGGCCGCCTATCCGGTCGCGGACACCGGGGCGGCTCCGGGCGCCGGGGCGGCGGCGGGCGTCGGGGCGGACGGCGAACCGGGCGAGGCCGTCCCGTATTTCGCGCTGCCGATGCGGATCGAGCACGAGGGGCGGATCCTCTCCTTCATCTCGACGGTCGCCACCTTCAACACCCCCATGGACGTGACGGTCGCCGAACTCGCCGTCGAGACGTTCCTGCCCGCCGACCCCGCGACGGCCAAGTACCTGCGCCATCTGGCCGGCTGACGGCCGATCAGCCGGAGCGGCCCGTTGAATGCCCCCTTCCGCTATCCGTGAGATCGCGGCCCGGACGTGACACACTGACCCGCGTGCCTCGACACGCAGGGGAGACGTGGGGTGAGTGAGCGACGGCCCGCGCCCACGGTGGGCCAGGTGGTACTCGGCAGACGGCTGCAGGAACTGCGCGAGGCGGCGGGCCTCAGCCGCGAGGAGGCCGCCCGTGCCCTGCACGTCGCCCCGGCGACCGTACGGCGCATGGAGACGGCCGACGTCGCGCTGAAGGTGCCGTACGTGCAGGTGCTCCTGGAGGCGTACGGCGTCCCCCGGGGCGAGGCAGAGGGGTTCGTCTCGCTCACCGAGGAGGCGAACCGGCCCGGCTGGTGGCAGCGCTACCACGACGTGCTGCCGGAGTGGTTCAGCCTCTACGTGAGCCTGGAGGGCGCCGCACGGCTGATCCGCTCGTACGAGCCGCACTTCGTGCCCGGGCTGCTGCAGACCGAGGCCTACGCGACGGCGGTGCTGGAGGCCGGGACCGTCGGGCGCTCGACGCCGGACTCCCTCGAACGTCACGTGGCTCTGCGCATGGCGCGTCAGCGGCTGCTGGAGAGCGCCGACCCGCCCCGTCTGTGGGTGGTGATGGACGAGACGGTGCTGCGCCGGCCGGTGAGCGTCGACGCCGCCGTGATGGCGGAACAGCTGGACAAGCTGGTGGAGTTCGCCGAGCGGGACCGGATCACTCTGCAGATCTCCGAGTTCGCGGCGGGCCCGCACCCCGGGACGTCCGCGCCGTTCTCGCTGTTCCGTTTCGGCGAGCCCGAGCTGCCCGACATGGTCGTGACCGAGTATCTGACCGGCGCGCTCTACCTCGACGTCCGCAAGGAGGTCTCCGCCCATCTGGAGGTCCTCGACCACATGACGACGCACGCCGCGTCCGCCGAGCACACCAAGCAGATCCTGCGGGACGCCCGCGACGGCCTCTGACCCTCCCGCAACAGCTCTCGCGCCCCTCCCGCGACAGCGGCCGGCCCTCCCGCGACGGCGGCCGGCCGCCTGCCGCGTCGCGGAGTCCGGCCGGGCCGGGGGCTGCACAGGTTCCGTGAAGGCCCCTCGCCGCACACCCGGCACGGCAGCCCCGCTCGGGTAGCATCGGTGACGGACGGTCAACAGTGCGGCACGAGCCGTCGGCGGTCGACGGTGCTGCACAGACGGGCGCTTCGGGGGAGGCGGGCATGGTCAGGAAGTACGTCGTCTCTCCGGGCGGGGGCCGCGGCGCGCACCCCGACATCGGCTCCGCCCTGCGGGCCGCGGCCGCACGCGGACGCGCCGCGCGGATCGAGATCGCGCCCGGCCGTTACGAGGAGCAGCTCACCGTCCACGGCGAGGTCGAGCTGGCGGCGGCCGGCGACCCCGGCTCCGTGGTGGTGGGCGGGCCGCGGGGCACCGTGCTCACCGCCTTCGGGTCGGTGGTGGTCCGCGGTCTCGTGCTCACCGGCCGGGAGGCCGACGCCGGGGTCGTCCACTGCCGGACCGGCTTCCTCACTCTCGACCGGACCGAGGTGCGGGCACACCGCGGGGTGTGCGTGCACGTGTCGCCCGGCGCCTCCGCGACGCTGACGGACAGCGCGTTCCGGTTCGGCCGGACCGTGTTCACCGGCAGCGCCGGACTCGTCGAGCGCTGCCGGTTCGCCGACGCGGCCGACAACGCGCTCGCGGCGATCGAGAGCGCCCGGGTCACCGTGCGCGACAGCCGCATCGACGGCGCCGGCATCCACGGCGTGCGGGTCAGCGACGCCTGGGCGCGGCTCGTCGGCTGCGAGATCACCGGCACCGAGCGGACGGCGGTGATCGCGGACGCGCAGGCGGAGCTGACGGTCGAGGGCTGCCGTGTCGAGGGCGTGCACGGGGCCGCGCTCGAGTTCGTCGAGCAGTCCCGGGGCACGGTCTCGGACACCCGCGTCCTCGACGCCGAGAACGGGATCGTGGTGGCGAGCGGCGCCGACCCCCGGGTGCGGGACTGCGTGTTCACCGGGTGCCGCGACACGGGCATCCACGTCCAGGACGCGGGCCGTGGCGCCTTCGAGGGCTGCGAGGTCGTGGACGCGGGCAATGTCGCGGTGCTGTCGACGCGGGGCGGCGCTCCACTGGTGAGCGGCTGCCGCGTCTCGGGCGGCAATGTGGGCATCGCCGTCACCGACCGCGCCCGGGGCCGGTTCGCCGGCTGCAGTGTGCGCGATCTGACGGGCGTCGGCCTGCGGGTGTGGGACGGCAGCAAGGCCGTGTTCGAGGACGTCCGCGTCGAGCGCTGCCCGTTCGGGCTGGACGCCAAGGGCGACGGCGGCACCACGGCCGAGCTCACCGGCGTGGCCTTCGGCGACTTCGACATGATCGCGGTGGCCGCCGTCGGCCAGTCCCGGGTGACGCTCAGGTCGGTCACGGCCGAGCGCGGGCTGCTGGGGTTCGGCGCGGGCGAGGAGGCCCAACTGCACCTGCACGACTGCACCGTCACCGGGGTGGAGACCGGCGGGGCCCTGGCGTTCGGCACGGCGCGGCTCGTCGCCCGCGACCTCACCGTGAGGGGCGCGCAGTCGTACGGACTGTGCGGGACGGGCTCCGCGTATCTGGACGTCGTCGGCGGCCGCTTCGAGGACTGCGCGGCCACGGGGGTGCGCTGCGACGAGAAGTGCGGCGGCCGGCTGGCGCACTGCAGCGTGACGGGCACGTCGGGGACGGCGGTGCAGCACAACGGGCGCGTCCAGCTGGTCTCGTTGCGCACGGAGCTGCCGGTGAGGGAGATCACCGAGCCCGCCCCGCCGCCGACGATCGTGAACAACTACCACGGCCCCGTGTTCGTGGAGGCCGTCCACAGCGCCCAGTTGGCGTGGGGCAACACCAACGTCGTCCAGCAGCAGACCCATCAGAGCCACCCGGACGACGGCAGCGACCGCGGCGTGCAGACCGACGCCATCGACCCGGACGGAGTCAGCCGGTGAACCACCCGAACGTGCCGAACGACGTGAACGACGCGCAGGACGCGCAGGACGCGAACCGTGCGCAGCAGGTGAACCATTACGACGGCCCGGTGTTCAACAAGGGCGTCGGGAACGCCCAGTTGGCCTGGAACAACGAGACGGTCACCCAGAACCAGCAGATCAACGACGGTTCGGTCGCGCCCGGTTACGAGGCACTCTCGGCGCTGGTGACCGATCTGCTCCGGCAGCTGCCCGGAGCTGGCCTCGCCGACGGCGACCGCGCGGACACGGCGACGGCGGCCGAGGAGGTCATCGCGGAGATCACCGGCCCGGACTCCCCCGAGCCCGGGCGCGTGCGCCGTGCGGTCACCACGCTCAAGGGAGCCCTCGCCCCCGTGGCGACCGGTCTGGCGGCGGGAACGGCCGTGGGGGCGCAGGAATGGGCCCAGTCCGCGATCCGAGGCCTGACCGGCCTCGTCTGAACCGCGAGGCGGGGCGGGCCCGCCCGGGCCGGGCGCGCGGACCGTCCGTCGGGAGCGGCCCGGCGTGCCCGGCGCGGGCGGCCGGTCAGGCGAGCTTGGCCGACAGCGTGATCGGGACGGCCTTCAGGGCCTGGCTGACGGGGCAGTTGACCTTGGCCTGCTCCGCGGCGGCGAGGAAGCCGTCCTCGTCGAGGCCGGGCACCGTGCCCTCCACGGTCAGGTGGATGCCGGTGATGCCCTCGCCCGGCTGGAAGGTCACGTCGGCCGAGGTGACGAGCTTGGCGGGCGGCGTGCCCGCACCGGCCAGGGCGTGCGAGAAGGCCATGGAGAAGCAGCTGGAGTGGGCTGCCGCGATCAGCTCCTCGGGGCTGGTCTTGCCGTTCGCCTCCTGGGTACGGGCGGCCCACGTCACGGGCTGCTGGCCGATGGCGCCGGAGGAGTCGAAGGTCACGACCCCGTTGCCCTCGAGCAGGTTGCCTTCCCAGACGGTGTGTGCGGAGCGCGTGGTGGCCACGGTTCTTCCTTTCGCATGGGGATCCCGGTGGACGGGATTGCGTGCCCCCATCCGATCACACTCCGGCTCACCGCACCCGGAACACCGGGCCTCGCGCCGTGAACGGCAGCCGTCGGTCCGGCGGCGCCGCGCAGGCGTGCCCGCGCCGCGCCCGCGCGGCGTCCCACCGGCTGCGGACGCGGCGCGAACTCGTCGACCCGGCGGGCCAGTCGGGCGTCTTCGTCGTCAGGCGGCGCGTTCCTCCCGGGCGGGCTCCTCGCGCGCCGTCTTCAGCGGGACCTGGGGGCCGTCGGACTCGCGCAGCCAGCGGCGCAGGACGCGGTGCACGTGTTCCGCGCCCACGAGTTCCCCGCCGTCGCCGACCGGCGCGGACAGGGCCAGCGGGGACAGCAGGAACGGCCGGGCCTGGGCGCCGCCGAGGCCGCCGTGCGAGCCGATCTGCTCCTCGAAGGCGAGGACCTCGCCGTCGGCCGGGTCGTGGCAGGAGTTGACCATGATGTCGGCGGTGTGCGGGAAGGTGTGGGTGCGGCGCACGGCGTCGGCCGCGCCCGGCCCGAACACGGCCAGCGGGCCGGGGTGCTCGTCGAGCCGGTCGAGGGGGATGTGCGCGCCGTGCGCGCCGAGGACGACTCCGCCGTGCTCGTCGCTGCGCACCAGCAGGAAGCCGACACCGGGATGGTTGGCGAGGGTGGACAGCAGCGCGGGGTGGCGGGCGTCGATCTCCTCCTTGCTCATCCGGTGCGGGACGTCCGGGAAGGAGATCAGGCCCAGGTTGCCGGAGGCCAGCACGACCGGCTCCGAGCGGCGGCCGGACGGCTCCCGGCTGCCGGACGGCTCCTCCACGGGGCGGCGCAGCGCCGCACGGACGGCCGCGCGGGCCTCGGCGCCGCTGTGGGTGCGTTCCGCCCCGCGCGGCACGGGCAGCCCGCAGCCGGCCCGCACCAGGTCGCCGAGAGTGAGGCCGTAGCGGGTGCGGAACGTCTCGCCGGGACTCTGACCGTGGTCGGACAGGACGACGATCCGGTAGGGGCGAGGGGCGTGCTCGGCGACGGTCTCGATCAGCGCGAGCGCCCGGTCGAGCCGGCCGAGGACCTGCTCGGTGTCCCGGCCGAGCGGCCCGGAGTGGTGCGCGACCTCGTCGTACGCCACCAGGTCGGCGTAGACGGCGGTGCGGCCGGCGAGCATGTCGCCCATCACCGCGGCCACCACGACGTCGCGTTCGACGACGGTCGCGAAGGCGCGGACGAAGGGGTAGAGGCCGCCGCGTCCCACGCGCGGGCGGTCGCCCCGCAGCCGGGCGCGGGTGGACTGGACGATCTCGCGGACGACCTCGGCGACGAACGACAGGGCGGTGCGCACGGCGTTGGCGGGGTCGCTGAAGTAGGCGAAGTAGCCGGCCCGGGAACGGGTCTCCCGGCTGCGCCGACGTGCGGCTATGGACAGGACGAGGGCCTGCTCGTCGGCGCCGCCGCCGAAGAGGTTGCCGCGGCTCGCGCCGTCGGCCGACAGCAGTCCGCCGTCACCGGTGCGTTCGACCGCGCGGCGCTGGAGTTCGGCGGCGCTGGTCGGACGGTTGCAGACCATCACCTCCCCGGTGTCCTTCTCGTACCAGCGGAAGGCGGGTACGTCGTGGTTGCTGCCGTGCAGGATGCCGAGCTGGCTGGCGCCGGTCTGGCTGGACCAGTCGGTGCGCCAGGGGGTGAGGCGGTGCGTCGCACGCGGCGTGCGCCCCGGTGCGCCCACGCCGCCTTCGGCGGGCGCTTCGCCCAGCCACTGGGCGACCGTCGGCATCAGCCCCTTCCGCACGGCCGTGACCAGCACGTCGTGGCCCACGCCGTCGAGCTGGAGGAAGACGGCGCCGTGGGTGGCGGGACAGGCGGGGCCGCCCCTGCGCCGACGGTCGGCGAGGCGGTACAGGCGGCGACGGTAGGCGTCGTCGTCGCGTACGGCCAGGGCTCCGCCCGTCGCGGATGCGACGGCGGACATCACGGCGGCGACGATGACGGCGGTCTCGGGGGCCGCCTCGCTCTGCCCGGAGGGGTTCAGCCGCAGGGCGAGGAGCAGCAGCGAGCCGTTGAGGAAGAACACCAGCAGGCCGAGCACCAGGGCCGGCACCAGCAGCAGGAGGCGGACCAGCAGCGGCCAGGCCAGCGCGGACAGCACGCCGAACACGCCCGCGCCGACGGCCGCGGTCACGGCGACGGTGGTGGCGCTGTCGCCGTCGGGCGACTGCAGCCGGAAGTCCGGCAGGATCCCCGCCAGCACGAGCATCGTGAGAGTGGAGACGGCCCACACCGCGATGCTCCGCCCGGCCTGACTGACGGCCCGCCGCCATCGCACCCCACGCACGCCCCGTACACCTCGCGTTCCGGCCCCGACGCCCGTGGGAGCCGTCTTCCACCCTGCCATACCGCGGCGAGGGGCACCCCGGGGGACCGAGGCCGGTCGTTCGGATCACGCCGCTCACGGGCGTCGCAAGGACACGGACGGAGAGGGAACGCAGACGGAAAGGGAACGGGGACGGAGCGGGGACGAGGACGCGGACGGGGGTCCTACCGGCCGTCGTAGCCGGCCGTCGGCATGGACAGCCTCCGGTGCACCCGGGCCTTCATCTGCGCGTCGTAGGCGGGTTCGGCGCTGCCGACCGTCTCCACCCGCACGCCGCGCCGCGCGCACTCGGCGGCGAACTCCTCTACGGACGACAGCGCGCTCTCCAGCACCCGGCGGCTCGGCGCGACGAACAGGTCGACGCCGGGCACCACCCCGTCCCACAGCACGCTGTGGTCGGGACGCAGTCCGCGCACCAGCAGTTCCCGGCTGACGACGTGTCCGCGTTCCGCGGCCCACCGCGCGCACATCGCGTGCTGGCTGCGGGAGTCCACGAGAAAGGGATCGGCGTCCAGTTCCTCGAGCGGCGTCAGACTCGCGATCGCGGTGACCCGCATGACCCGCGGCGGTCCCATGGCGTCCCCCCTCACCTCCGGGTTCAGTCGCCGACCCTACTCCTGCCCGTAGGCTTCGGGGGAGTCGCGCGAAGGAGGCAAAGAGGTGCCGGTGGAGATCACGTGGTGGGGTCACGCGACCTGCACGGTCGAGGATTCGGACGTGCGTGTGCTCACCGACCCCTTGTTCGCCCGCCGCCTCGCACATCTGCGCCGCCGTCGCGGCGCGCTGCCCCCGCCCGGGGCCTGGAACGCCGACGTCGCGCTCGTCTCCCACCTGCACGCCGACCATCTGCACGTGCCGTCGCTGGCGCGCCTCGCGCCGGGCACGCGCCTGCTGGTGCCCCGGGGCGCGCCGCGCGCCGTCCCCGGGCTGCGGCGGCTGCGGCATCTGCGGCTGAGCGAGATGGAGCCGGGTGACGTGACGACCGTGGACGGGGTCCGGATACGGGCGGTGCCCGCGCGGCACGACGGACGGCGGCTGCCCCTCGGCCGACGCTCCTCCCCCGCGCTCGGATACGTCGTCGAGGGCGAGGCGCGGACGTACTTCGCCGGGGACACCGGCCTGTTCGAGGACATGGCCGAGGAGGTCGGGCCGGTCGACGTGGCGCTGCTGCCGGTGGGCGGCTGGGGCCCGCATCTCGGCGAGGGGCACCTGGACGCGGGACGGGCCGCCGAGGCGCTGGCCCGGCTGGAGCCGCGCAGCGCGGTGCCGGTGCACTACGGCACGTACTGGCCGATCGGCATGGACGCGGTGCGGCCCCACGAGTTCCACGCGCCCGGCGAGGAGTTCGTGCGGCTCGCGGCGGAGCGTGCGCCGGACGTGGCCGTGCACCGGCTGGGGCACGGGGAGAGCGTGCGCCTGGAGGAGGCGCGGTGACCGTGTCGGCCGCCGCGGCAACCGCTGTCACCGCGGTCATACCGACCGAGGCTACGCAGCAGGCGCTCGGCTATCCGTCGTTGTTCCTGCTGGTGCTGATCGGTGCGCTGGTGCCGGTGGTGCCGACGGGGGCGCTGGTGAGCACGGCGGCCGTGGTCGCGTTCCACCAGAAGGCCCCGTTCTCGCTGCTCCTGGTGTTCGTGACGGCGTCGCTGGCCGCGTTCTGCGGCGACGCGGCCCTGTACTGGCTGGGGCGGCGAGGGATGGGGTCGAAGAACGGCTCGCGCTGGCTGGAGGCGATCCGCTCGCGGGCGCCCGAGGAGCGGCTGGCGCAGGCGCAGGACAAGCTCGCCGACCACGGCACGACGGTGCTGGTGCTGTCCCGGCTGGTGCCGGCGGGACGCATCCCGGTGATGCTGGCCTGTCTGATGGCGAAGTGGCCGCTGCGCCGCTTCTCCCGCGGCAACCTTCCGGCCTGTCTCGCCTGGGCCGTGACGTACCAGCTGATCGGCATCCTCGGCGGCTCGCTGTTCCCCGAGCCCTGGGAGGGCGTGGTCGCCGCGGTCGCCCTGACCCTGCTGATCGGCGCGGCCCCGGCCCTGTGGCGCCGGATCAGGGGGACCCGTACGGCCTGAGCGCCCCCCTCAGGAGGACCCGGACGGCCTGAGGGCCCCCGTCCCGCGGGCCCGGCCGGCCAGGGCGTCCCTCCCGTCGGGGGACTCGTCCAGCACCCGCGAGCCTCCCACCGGAAGGTCCCACAGGTCGTCGCGGTCCAGGCCGGCCTTCTGCCAGGCGGCGCGCACGCGCGTGAGGGGTTCGAGGACGGGCTCGGCGGAGAGCACGAAGGCGCCCCAGTGCATGGGGGCCATGCGCCGCGCGCCGAGGTCGAGGGCGGCGCGGACCGCCTCCTCGGGGTCGCAGTGCACGTCGCGCAGCCACCAGCGCGGGTCGTAGGCGCCGATCGGCAGCAGTGCCAGGTCGATGCCGGGGTGGCGCCGGCCGATACGGGAGAACCAGTGGCCGTAGCCGGTGTCCCCGGCGAAGTAGACGCACCGGCCGTCGGGGGCGGTCAGCACCCAGCCGCCCCACAGGGAGCGGCAGGTGTCGGTGAGACTGCGCTTGGACCAGTGGTGCGAGGGCACGAAGTCGAAGCGCACGCCGGACAGTTCGGCCGCCTCCCACCAGTCCAGCTCGGTGACCCGGGTGAACCGGCGGCGCAGGAACCAGCGTCCGAGCCCGGCAGGCACGAACACCGGTGTGTCGCGCGGCAGTCGGCGCAGCGTGGGGGCGTCCAGGTGGTCGTAGTGGTTGTGGCTGATGACGACGGCGTCGATGCGCGGCAGCGCGTCCCAGGGGACGCCCACGGGGGTGATACGGGCCGGGGTGCCGAGGATGCGGCGGGACCACACCGGGTCGGTCAGGACGGTCAGGCCGCCGATGCTCACCACCCAGCTGGCGTGCCCCGCCCAGCTGACGGCGAGGGTGCGGGCGTCCACGCGGGGCAGCGGGGCGGGCGCGAAGGGCAGTCGGGGGATGTCGGCGAGGCCCTCCCTTCCGGGGCGCACGGAGCCTTCGCGGGCGAACCGGGCGATGGCCTTGAGGCCGGGCAGCGGCGCGGTGAGCCGGTCGTGGAAGGTGCGCGGCCAGATCCGGCGCTCGCCAGGCGGCCGGGGTGCGGCGAGCGGCGGGACGGCGGGCGCCGGCGCGAGGGGGGACAGGGTCGGCGCGGCGCCGACCGCCCCGCCGGCCACGGTGCTGGTGGCGGTCGACTCGGACTGCTGCGTCATCGAGGAGGCTCCCATCGCTGAGCTTCGTCACCGAGATCGTCGAAGACCGATCTCATGAGCGTCAACGCGCGTTGCACGTGGGGCAGTTCCCACGGTGTGGGCGAGGTGAGGCGTTCCGTGCGCCGGGCGTCAGCGCCATTGAGCAGCATGCCGGTGGAGAACCGGACGTGCAGGGCGCTGAGGTCGTCCCCGAAGCGGTGTCCGCCCGGCGCGGGCATGCCGAGCCGGGCGGAGAGGTAGTCCTCCAGTTCCTGTGCGTCGCCCACGCCGTGGGCGGACAGCGCCTCGCGCAGCGGGCCGAGGTCGGCGTAGAGGTGGCGGCCGGCCCGCGGTGGCAGGGCGAGGCCGCCCGCGGCGACCACGGCGGCGTGCATCTCGCGCGCCACGTGCGCGTGCAGGCGGACGGCGGCGGCCGCGCGCGCGGTCACCGGCTCGGGCTCGGTCAGCGCGTACGCGGCCGCGGCGGCGACCGGCCCGGCCACCCGGGCGTCGAGGGCCGTCAGCACGTCGAGCACGCGCGCGTGAAGGGCGTCTCCGGCAGCTGAGGCGGGGAACCGGGCGACGGCCGCCGGCCAGCCGACGGGCAGCAGGGCGCCGGCGAGGTCGCTGACGACGGTGACCTCGCCGGGCAGCATCTCGGCGGGGCTGACCAGCACGGTGTCCTGCGGGGTGTGCACGGTGTCGCGCCAGGTCTCGTCGCTGACCAGGTGCAGGCCCGCCCCCGCGGCGGCCTCCACGGCCTCGTGCAGGACTTCCGGCGGCGCCACGGTGGCCGTCGGGTCGTCGGCGACGGACAGCACCAGCAGACGCGGGTCGCCCCCCTCGGCGCGCACCCGGCGCACGGTCTCCAGCAGGGCGTACGGGTCCGGGACGCCGCCGCACTCCGCGGGCGTCGCGACGTGGAACACGGGCCTGCCCAGCAGCCGGGCGTACGGCGCCCACCAGGCCGCACAGGGCCGCGGCACCAGGACGTCGCCGCCGAGGGCTGCAGTCAGCGCGAGCAGCAGGGCGGGGGCGCCGGGTCCGGCGACGACCCGTCCCGGCTCGGCGGGGCCGCCGCGCCGGGAGCAGTAGCCCCGGGCGGCGTCGAGGAGGTCGCGGCCGCCGCCGACCGGCTCGCCGTCGGCGCGGTCGGCGGCCGCGGCGAGCACCGCGGCGAGTTCGGGCAGCACCGGCAGGCCGTCCGGGGGGAGCGGCGGGCCGTAGCGGACGGGGCCGTGGTCCTCCGGTTCGCTCCGCCGCATATGGCCCTCCGTGCAGTCCCGGCCTGGCGCCCAGTCCTGGTGTCTTGCCTTGCCTTGCCTTGCCTTGCGCTGTGCCTGTGCCTGTGCCTGTGCGCGTGCTTCCCGCTGCCCGCTGCCCGCTGCCCTGCCCATCAAACTCGTCGCGGGTCGTGGGGCATGGCCCGTGGGGCGTGGGGGCGTGACGTCTCGGAGGGGGCCCGGCGCTCGTACGGGGCGTCAGGTCTCGTACGGGGCGGTGCGTGCCCCTGGGTGACGAGTACCCGGTGAGGCCGCGCGTCATGGTCGGCTTCGCGCGTTGCGCCGGTCACAGCACGGCCTGGTGGGCAATGGTGTCAGGCGTCGACGGAGGGGCCGCGGCGGCGCAGCCGGTGCACGGCGGCGCCGAGCGCGCCGGCGATCAGCAGCCCCCCGGCGGCCAGCGCGGGAACGGAGTCGGTGAAGGCGCCGCCCGCGCCGGCCCGTACTCCGTGGTCGACGCTCGCGGGCGGGCAGTCGGTGGGCGACGCGGCGCCGCGGGGCTGCGCCTCGGGCCGGCCGCAGGGCGGCGCGGTGCGGCAGCCGGCGGGGTGCGGCTGCGCGGCGGTCAGGGGCTGGGGGCAGGGCTTGGCGGTGGAGCAGGACTCTCCGGCTGCCGCTCCGCACGGCGGGGCCGGGGTGCGCGCCACGTCCAGGGTCGCGCTCCACGGCTTCCCCGGTCCGCCCGGCGCGGCCGGGCAGGCGCCGTCGACGGTCCAGGCGGCGTCCGGTCCGACCGCGTCGGGGCTCACCTCGAGCTCGGCGGCGGGGGCGACGGCGGCGGTGCCCTGGTAGGCGGCGTCCGCCTGCGCGTCGCCGCCGGGGACCTTGGTCAGTTTGACGGCGCCGTCGGCGAAGGCCTGCGAGGCGGCCTCGAGGGTCTCAGGCGCGGCGACGCCCAGCGCGCCGCAGGAGACGGACACGGTGACGGTGCCGCCCGGGGCGACGCTGCCGGGGCTGACCTCCGCCGACGGGTCGGCCGCCGCGGCCGGTCCGGCGGCGACCAGCACGGCACCGGCCACGGCGAGGGCGGAGAGGAAGTGGGCGGTGCGACCCATGGGACGGCTCCTTCGGCCGGTGACAGCGGGGCGGGGCGTTCCTGCCCCACCGCCATCACAGCCCGAGGGTTCGCCGGACGCGCGCGGCCGGACGCCATTGGCGGGACGGGCGGCCCCCAAGCGGGTGACGCCGCCCCGCCCCGGCCGTCGCCGCGGCGATTTCCCGAGCGGGTTCCGAAGGGGTTTCGCCGGCGGTTTCTGAAGCAGCGTCTGCAGGGGGTTTCCACAAGGGTTTCTGCAGCGGTGTCTACGGCCGTTTCCGCAGCGGCTCCTGGAACGGTTTCTACAGCGGTTTCCGCAACGGCTCCCGCCCACGGCTCCCGCAACGGTTTCCGAAGCCGCTCCCGCCACGGTTTCGACAGCGGTTTCCGCAGCCGGTCCTGCGCGGGTTTCAGCAACGGTTGCTGCAGGGGTCACTCCAGCGGCTCATGCACAACGGTTGCGACAGCGGCTACCCCGGCGGTTCCCGCAGCAACGGCTGCTACAGCGGCTGCTCCGGCGGCTCCTGCAGCACCTGTTCCCGCAACCGGTCGCAGCACCGGCTGATGAGGCGGGAGACGTGCATCTGCGAGATGCCCAGTTGCTCGGCGATCCGGCTCTGCGTCATGTCCCGGTAGAACCTCATGTACAGGATCGCCCGCTCGCGCTCGGGCAGGGCGGCGAGCCGGGGCCTGACCGCCTCCCGGTCGACGACGGTGGCCAGCGCCGGGTCCGCCGCGCCCAGCGCGTCGCTCAGCGAGTATCCGCCCTCGCTGCCGGACAGTTCCGCGTCCAGGGACAGGGCGGAGAAACTGTCGAGCGCCTCCAGACCGGTGCGGACGTCCTCCTCGCTGAGCTGCGCGCGTTCGGCGATCTCGGCGACGGTGGGACGGCGTCCGGAGACGGTCTGGGAGAGGTCCTGTCCGGCGACGCGCACCCGGTTGCGCAGGTCCTGGACCCGGCGCGGCACATGCAGGGTCCACATGTGGTCGCGGAAGTGCCGCTTGATCTCGCCGGTCACGGTCGGCACGGCGTAGCTCTCGAAGGCGTGCCCGCGCGCGGGGTCGTAGCGGTCGACGGCCTTGACCAGGCCGAGGGCGGCGACCTGCCGAAGGTCCTCGTGGTTCTCGCCGCGGTTGCGGAACCGTCCGGCGAGGCGGTCGGCCATGGGGAGCCAGGCCTCGACGATGCGGTCCCGCAGCGCGTCGCGCCGGCCTCCCGCGGGCAGGGCGGCCAGTTCACGGAAGGCGTCGGCGGTGTCGGGGGCGTCGTCGTGCGGGTGGCGCCTGGTGTTCGCTCGGTTCGACATGAGGTACAGCAACTCCCTCGGACGTGCTCGGGATTGGCCGGGTCACAGGAAGCGACAGCGGCCCGACCGGGCCTGCCGGGGGCCGCGCGGCGCGGCGTTCCCACGGAGGCGCCTCCGGTCCGAAGCACTGAGGCTGCGCCTGCCCGCGACGCCCGCCTCCAAACACCGTCCAGGTTTTCCCGCCGGAGTCCGGGTCACCCGTCACGCGTCAAACCGGCGCACGAGCCCTCCCCCGTCGCCCGAGTCCCTGCCCGTGCCCGACTCCCTGCCCGTGCCCGAGTCCCCGTCCCCACCCACCTCCACCTCCACACCCACACCCGCCCCCAGCCCCAGCCCCAGCCCGAGCTCCACCCCGCCCCCGCGCCCGCGCCGAGATCCGGTGGGCGTGGGTCCCGGCCCCGGGAGGCCCCTTCCATGAGCGTCAGAGTCTCCGACCACGTCCTGCGGCGCTTGCGCGCCTGGGGGGTCGAGCATGTCTTCGGGTACCCCGGCAGAGGCCTTCGCGGGCTTTTCGCGGCATGGGGGCGGGCCGGGGACGAGCCACGGTTCGTGCAGGCGCGGCACGAGGAGGCGTCGGCGCTCCAGGCCGTCGGCTACGCCAGGTTCAGCGGGCGGCTGGGCGTCTGCACGGCGGCCTCGGAGTCGGGGGCGGTCCGTCTCCTGAACGGTCTGTACGACGCGAAGCTCGACCGCGTCCCGGTCCTGGCGATCGTCGGCACGACGGACGGAGTGACGGCCGGGACCGCGCACGGGCCGGCGGACGCCACGGCGTTGCGCGGCGCGGGCCGCCGCGGGGTGGACCTGTACACGCTGTTCGCGGACGTCGCCTCGGAGTTCATGGCGACGGTGACCGCCCCCGAACAGCTGACGGACGTCCTGGACCGGGCGATCCGTACGGCGTACGTCCACCGCTGCCCGGCCGTGGTCGTCATCCCCGCGG
Source organism: Streptomyces sp. NPDC001027 (assembly GCF_040299045.1). Classification (NCBI taxonomy): domain Bacteria; kingdom Bacillati; phylum Actinomycetota; class Actinomycetes; order Kitasatosporales; family Streptomycetaceae; genus Streptomyces; species Streptomyces sp. NPDC001027. The sequence goes on along the minus strand of NZ_JBEPBI010000049.1, from coordinate 6,929 downwards.
ACGTCCAGGATCTCGTGGCCGCGGCCTCCGAGGACGAGTTCACGGCGACGGCGCCCGGCCCGGACCGGGGCGGCCCGACGGCCGTACCGCCGCCTGTTCAGGCCGACGTCCCGTCGGACGAGTCGCTGCGGCAGGCGGCGGAGATCCTCAACGCAGGTGACAAGGTGGCGATCCTGGTCGGCCGGGGCGCCGCCGGGGCTGGCGCGGAGGTGGAGCGGATCGCCGGGCTGCTCGGCGCGGGTGTGGCGAAGGCGCTGCTCGGCAAGGACGTCCTCAGCGACGAACTCCCCTATGTGACGGGAGCGGTCGGCCCGTTGGGCACCCGGCCTTCCTACGAGCTGATGCGCGACTGCGACACGCTGCTGACGATCGGGTCGTCCTTCCCGTACGAGCGGCATCTGCCGGGGCCCGACAGGGCGCGCGGCGTGCGCATCGACGTCGATCCGCGGACGAACGAGCGGCGCCATCCGCACGAGGTGAGCCTGGTCGGCGACGCGAAGGAGACCCTGACGCGGCTGATCCCGTTGATCCGGGGCGCGGAACGCGGCCGCGAGTGGTTCGACACCGTCCGGGCGAACGTCCGGCGCTGGGAGGAGGTGTCCGAGCGCCGGGCCGGGCTGTCGGCGGATCCGCTCAACCCCGAGTACGTGGCCCGGGTCCTCGACCCGTTGCTGCCGCGCGACGCGATCGTCGCCTGCGACGCGGGATCGGTGGCGACGTGGTTCGCCCGCGGCCTCACGCTGCGGCCGGGTATGCGCGCGTCCCTCTCCGGCACGCTCGCGACGATGGGCTGCGCGGTGCCGTACGCCATCGGCGCCAAGTTCGCCCACCCGGACCGGCCCGCGATCGCCCTGCTCGGGGACGGCGCCATGCAGATGAACGGGCTCGCGGAGCTGGTCACCGCGGCCCGCTACCGCGACCGGTGGCGGGATCCGCGGCTCGTCGTCGCGGTCTGGAACAACCGCGAACTCAATCAGGGGGCCTGGGAGATGCGCGCCGTGGAGGGCGCCCCGCCCTTCCTTCCCTCGCAGCAGCTGCCGGACGTGTCCTACGCGCGGTTCGCGCGCTCGCTGGGGCTGACGGCGGTGCGCGTGGAGCGGCCCGAGGACGTGGCGCAGGCCTGGCGGACGGCCCTGGAGGCGGACGGGCCCGCCCTCGTGGAGTTCCTCACCGACCCGGCCGTGCCGCCGCTACCGCCGCACACCACCTGGGAGCGGCTGGAGGCCACGGCCGCGTCGGTCCTCGCGGGCGACGCCGAGGGGAGCGCGGTGATCCGGCGGGCTTTCAAGGCGAAACTCCAGGAGTTCCTGCCGGGGCGGGAGCCGGGCGGCGACCGGCCGTGACCGACCGCGACCGGCCCTGACCGGCCCAGACCGACGGGGACGGTGTGACGCACCGCGGGCAGGGGGCGGCGGTCGGCTCGGGAGGCCCGACGGCCGCTACGCCCCCTGCGGGTGCGTCAGCCGGCCGAGCAGGTCGTCGAGGGTGACGATGCCGGTGAGCCGGCCGGCGCCGTCGCGGACGTCGGCGAGCGAGGCGCGGCGCCGGCGCAGTTGCTCGATGGCGTGGCTGATCGTGTCCTGCTCCGTCAGTTCCGGCAGCGGACGGGCCAGGTCACGGGCGGTCGCGGTTCGTCCGCGGGCTCGGGCGATGAGCGCGTCACGCGCGTGCACCGAGCCGACGACGCGGTCCCCGTCGCGCACCAGCAGGCGGTTGCGGTCGTGGGCGGCGGCCAGGGCGAGGATCTCCTCCATGTCCGCCTGCGCCGGCACCGAGGTGATCTGCGCGGCGGGCACCTGGAGGTCGCTCACCGGATTGTGCGGCTGGGTGAGCGAGCTGGTGAGCAGCCCCGAGTCCGTCTCGCTGATCAGACCGAGCCGCTGCGACTCCTCGACGAGATGGGTGAGCTGCTCACGGTTGTGGACGGCGGTCAGCTCGTCGCGTGGCGTCACGCGACACAGTCGTACCAGTGCGTTGCTCACCCTGTTCAGCAGACCGATGACCGGCCGTACGGCCTTCACCACGCCGCGGAAGGCGGGCGAGAGCAGCATCGCCGATCGCTCCGGGTGGGCGATGGCCCAGGACTTGGGGGCCATCTCGCCGACCACCATGTGCAGGAAGACCACCACGATCATCGCCACGGCGAACGCGATCGCGTAGCTCAGTGAGCTGGGCAGGCCCAGTCTGTGCAGCAGGGGGTCGAGTTCGTGCGAGATCGCGGGCTTGGAGACCGAGCCGAGCCCCAGCGTGCACACGGTGATGCCGAGCTGGGCGCCCGCCAGCATCAGCGACAGCTCGCGCATTCCGGCCAGCGCGGCCCGGGCGCCGCGCCGCCCCTCGGCCACGGCCTTCTCCACACGGTGCCGTCGGGCGGCGACCAGCGCGAACTCGGCGGCGACGAAGAACCCGCTGCCGATCAGGAGCAGCACGGTGACGAAGAGCGCCATCGGGAAACTCATGCCTGCCCCTCCGATCGCTCGCTCCGCAGACGCTCGATCTGCACGCGCTCGATCCGTACGCGCTCGGGCACGTGCCGGTTGAGCGTGTGCACGTCGATCACGGCTCGGCCGCCGTCCGGCAGCTCGACGGTGACGCGGTCGCCGATGGTCGGGAAGCGGCCCAGCCGGTCCACGATCAGACCGGAGACGGTGTCGTAGTCCTCCTCGGCGGGCAGTTCGACGCCGGTGGCGCCGGCCACCTCGTCGAGCCGGCGCCCGGCGTCCACCACCCAGCCCTCTCCGTCGGCGAGGGCGAGTTCGGTGACGGTGTCGGACTCGTCGACGATGTCGCCGACCAGCTCCTCGGCGATGTCCTCGTAGGTGACGATGCCCGCCACACCGCCGTGCTCGTCGAGGACGACCGCGAACTCGTCACCGCGCTCGCGCATCTGCTCGACCGCGTTCGGGAGCGGCAGGGTGTCGGGCAGCAGGAGCGGACGGCGGGCGATCGTGCCAACGGCGGTGGCGGTGAGCAGGCCCGCGGGCAGACGCGTCAGCTCGCGCACGCCCAGCACGCCGGCGACGTCGTCCGGGTGGTCGCCGAGGACGGGGTAGTTGGAGTGCCCGTGCACGCCGATCAGGTCGATCGCCTCGGCGGCGCTGGCGTCCTTGCGGACGAAGACGGCGTCCGCACGCGGCACCATCACCTCGTCCAGGGTGCGCTCGGAGAATTCCAGGGCGTGGTCGAGCAGTGCGGCCGTGTCCTCGGGCAGCTCTCCCTGCTCGTGGGACTCGCCGATGAGGTGGCCGAGCTCCTCCAGGGTGGCGCCGTGGTGCAGCTCCTCGACGGGCTCGATGCCGACCCCGCGCAGCAGCCTGTTCGCCGCGCCGTCGAAGACGCGCACCACCGGGCCGACGATCCTCAGGTACGCGATCGTGGAACCGGCGAGGGACTTCGCCAGCCGTTCGGGCACGGCGATCGCGAGGTTCTTCGGGGCCAGCTCGCCCAGCACCATCTGGACGACCGTCGCGCCGCCGAAGGCGATCACGACGGAGACGACCGAGACGGCGGCGTCGGGCAGGGCCAGTCCGGACAGCGCGGGCTCCAGGAGCGCGGACACCGACGGCTCGGCGACGAAGCCGACGACCAGGCCCGTCACGGTGATGCCGAGTTGCGCGCCCGACAGCATGAACGACAGCCGCTCGAGCACCGTCAGCGCGCGGGCGGCCTTCCTGTCCCCCGCCTGCGCCTCACGGGCGAGGGCGAGCCGGTCGGCGGAGACGTAGGCGAATTCCTGGGCGACGAAGTAGCCGGTGCCGGCGGTCAGCACGAGGACCGCCAGCAGGCCCAGCACGGCGCTCGTCGCGCTCACGCGGCATCACCGCCCTGCCGTGCGTCACGCGGCGACCGGGCGTGGCGGGATGACAGGACGTGGCTGGATGACCGGGGATCGTGCCCCGAGGGGTCCGTCGACGTGGCGGACAAGCGTTGCTCTCCTGAAGTAGCGGTGTGACAGGAGGAACGACCGTGGCCACGTCCGAGTTCCCGGCGCCCGGTGAAGCAAGCGGGAAGGCTCGTGCGGTTCGCGTGACGGCTGAGACCGTCCCGCTCCCCGTTCCCCATCCCGCGTTTCCCCGCGCGCACGCCGGCCCCTCGCGAAACTAGGGCGTGTTCCGGACCGTGCCGACGGCCCTCAGCGTGCGTACCGCCGCTCCCTTGAGGGCGGGGTGTTCGCGCACCAGCCGGTGGACCGCCCGCAGCGGCTCCCGGCGGAGCCAGTGCAGGGCGGCGCCCGGGCCGGACGTGCGCAGTGCTCCTTCGTGGACCATGAGATCGCCGGTCTTGAAGGAGTTCTTGTAGGCGGCCTCGCCCCTGCCGAAGTCGACGAGAGCGATGCCGGACGCGGCGGCCGCCTCGATCATGCGCAGGTAGAGGATCCGGCCCGGGGAGAAGGTGGCGACGCTGCGGTCGTAGGAGGGGAACCAGCAGGACAGGACGGTGCGGGAGCGCAGACCGAAGTGGGCGGCGACGGGCCGGTCGCCGGCGTAGAGCACCGAGAGGTCGCCGCAGCAGTGGGGCGAGTCCGAGGCGGCGAGCAGGGCGATGAGCTGGGCGATCCACGGCTGTGTGAAGGGGTCGCGGCGGCCGGTGCGCCGGTAGTGGGCGGACTTCCAGCCGACGAGGGTCCGCAGGGCCGCCGGGTCGCGTTCGCCGTGGACGAACCGCAGCGGGCCGAGGTGCCGGGCCAGGCGGCGCTCCTGGGCCCGGGTCGTTTTCAGCAGGCTGCGCGAGTGGGCGCGCAGGTGGGTCTCGTACGCGGCGTATCCGTGGGCGAGGTCGACGACGGGAGACGCGAACCGGCCCGTCGCGTACGGCAGGAAGAGGTCCTGGCCGTTCTCGAGGTGGTTGAACTCCCAGGCGTTCAGGGAGCAGGCGCGCATGAGATGGTGCGGGTCGAGAAGCGCGTCGTCGGGGTCCAGGACGGCGCCCTGGCAGTCGGACACCCCGAGGCCGACCGCACGGCCGTGACCCCATCGGCCCCGCTGGTAGGGGAAGTAACCGACCGCTTGCCGCTTGCGGCGCAGCACCGCCACGCGGGCGTCGGGGCGGACCCGGCCGATGGCCTGGGTGAACTCGGCGCTCATGAAGGGGTTGGCGGGTGCGGCGGTCGCGGCGCCCCGGAGTTCGTTCCAGCGGGCGAGGTCGCCCGGGGTGAGGTCGCGGGCGTGCACGATGTCGATGCGGGGGGTCGTCATGGGCGTCATGGGGGGTCCCTGGCTTCCTGGTTCGCGGCAAGAGGGTCGTCCCGCCGGGGCCTGCGAGGCGCGCGACGGGTCGGACCTGGGGGGGGAGGGTTCGGGGGGTTCGGCGCGACGGCGTGCGACGACGCGTCGGGGGTGTGCAGGCGTCGGGGTGCGGCGGCGGTGCTAGGGAGGGCCGCGACGACCGGCCGCGCCGGTGAGCAGCACCTCGGAGAGGCACCGCTCGTCGGCCGGGCGGGCGCCCGGGAGGCGGCTCGGGTCCCCGGCCGGGGCCGTGGCCGTCCGCGCGGACAGCAGGGCGCACAGACGGCGGAAGAGGCTGCGCAGACCCGACTGGACGCGGCCCGGGAGCCGGAACCGCGAGCGTGCCACCGCGCGCAGCGCGCAGACCGTGACGAGGGTCGTCGCCAGATGGATCGCACCGCCCGCGCCTTCGTGGAGCGTCCCCTCGGCGGGGCCGGGGCCGGGGCCGGGGCCGGCGGCCGCGCAGGAGAACCAGCAGCACGCCGCGACCTGCGCCGACACCATGGCGCCGAGGTCGGACAGCAGGGTGCCGGACCCTGCGGCGCCCGACCGCAGCAGGGCGACCGTGAAGAACACCAGGGCCGCCGCCAGGCAGGCGGCGAACGAGGCGGTGCACGCGAAGACCAGGTGATAGCCGGCGGCGGCCAGGGCCGTCGTGGTCGCGGCCAGGCCGACGGCCGACAGCGCTCCGGCGCCGGCCGCGCCGTCGGCGTGCGGAAGGCCGCGGCAGGCGAGCGGGAGCGGGTGCACGGTCATGTCTCGTCCATGGTCGAGGAGACACGCGTGCCGACGGTCCGGAACGGCGAAACCCCCGGGGGCGAACGTTCGGGCGACCGGTCACGTCTGCGGGTGAACCCGGACGGGCGCAGGGCGGGAGAGGGCGGACGAGCGGACGGCCGGACCTGCCGTCAGCCGTCCTGCCGCGTCGGCGCCGCGTCTTGCCCTGTCGACGCCGCGTCCTGGCCTGTCGACGCCGCGTCCTGGCCGGCCGCTGCGTCCAGGAGGGGGCGCAGTTCCCGGGTCACGGCCCGCAACGCCCGTACGTCCTGCTCGGCGCGGGCGATGAGCAGCGCGCCCTCCAGGGCGCTGACCATGAGGGTGGCGAGCGCGCCGGACCGCTCTTCGGGCACGCCCATGTCCGTGAGCGCGCGGGCCACCGGCTCCGTCCAGGCGGCGAACGCGGCGGCCGCGGCCGCCCGGCTGGACGGCGCGGTACGGGCGCAGTCCACGGTGGCGGCCGCCACCGGGCAGCCTCCCGCGAAGCCGTCGGCCGCGTACTCGTCCGTCCACTGCCGGACCATCTCGGCGAACAGGGCGCCGGGCGTCGGCTCGGGCAGCGCGGCGAGGAAGCGGGCGACCCGGTTGCCCGCGTACCGGCCCGCCCAGCCCACCGCCTCGTTGACCAGCTGCTCCTTGCCGCCGGGAAAGTAGTGCTGGAGCGAACCGCGGGGCGCTCCCGCGTGGGCGGCGACCTCGCGCATCCCGGTCGCGGCGACGCCGTCGCGCCGGATCAGCTGTGCGGCACTGAAGACCATCCGCTCACGCGGTCCTCGCTCCGACACCGCCATCGCCCGCCTCCCACGCCACACCGTCCGGCTCCCGCCCCTTCGACGCCCACCCTATGACCGCCGTCATAGAACCGGCTACTATGACCGCTGTCATAGTCAGCGGCGGCAGGGCCGGCGGCGGCATGGGCGGCACGGC